>CALMDN010000098.1 GCA_937864935.1 uncultured Bacteroidales bacterium | reverse complement strand
ACACCTATGAATATACGATCCAGGATGCCTGTGGCAACATTGTAACACCAAAACCGGTGTTTACGATCAGTGGTGGTGACTTGACTGCTCCATCCATCACCCCACCTGCCAATTTCACCGTCTATACCAATGACGGCTGTACTGCAACAGGTGTAGTTTTGGGAACCCCAACCTATAGTGATAATTGTAGCGGAACGGTTTCAGTTTCAAATGACCATCCTTCAACAACCTATCCATTGGGAACTACAACTGTAACGTGGACAGCTACGGATGCCTGCGGCAACCCGGCAACAGCTATACAAACAGTTACCGTTATGGGTGCTACTGTGAGTGGTACAGTTAAATACTTCAATACTGCACTAACACCGATGTACAATGTGGTAACAGTTGAACTGTGGCAAGGTGGCCTAAAGAAATACCCGGTAAGTGGTATTGTAAGCACCGATTTAACTGGCACTTATCAGTTTACCGATGTTTGCCAGGGCACTTATGATGTTATTTTCGACATCACCAAAGCAACCACTGGTGCTATAAACTCAACAGATGCCGCTCAGACAAATTTCTGGACTGTGAACAAATATTCCATTGAAAGGGTCAGGTTTAATGCCGGCGATGTGGATGGTAATCACGTTATATTACCCGATGATGCCAGTGATATTCTTTCACATTTTGTAACAAACGGGAATCCCTTGAATCCGTTTGCCTCTGAATGGACATTCTGGAATGTTGGTGTATCGATTAATAATAATCCAGCACCTGCTCCGTATCTTCCTCAGCTAACTGTACCTGGAAGCACCGCTAGTGTTACTCAGAATTTCTATGCCATGGTTACCGGTGACTTCAACAGGAGTTTTGTCCCCGGAGGTGCCAAAGCAGTAATGGAAAATGTAATACTGAATATCGGCGGAACCACCCTGGTTGATCCTGGTGCAGAATTTGAGCTACCGGTAACTGCGGGGTTGAGTATGGAAGTTGGCGCAGTTTCATTGATCATGGACTTCCCGACTGATCAACTTGAAGTAACCGGTGTTTATCTCGGGACAGATCCGACCAGCCCCATGGAATATGCAGTGGTTGGTAATGAACTCAGGATAGGCTGGAATGCACTCTTCCCGATGTCACTGAATACAGGTGAAACACTACTCACCCTGAAACTCAGAACCATTGGAAGCATGGCCCAGGGTGAAACCATCCGCCTGAGCCTCACCTCCGATCCGCTCAACGAACTGGCAGATGGCGAATACAATACCATCCCGAATGCCCAGCTCTTTGTTGATGAGATTGGTGGCACCATTACTGGTTTACCGGATGTAACCCTGAACAGTAAACTTTTGCTTGAAAGCTATCCCAACCCGTTTGTTGACCGGACTACCTTTGCTTATTCCTTACCCAGGGATGGAAAAGTGGTACTCGAGATTGCTGACATGGCGGGAAGCAAGACCGATATCCTGCTGGATGCAATGCAGACATCGGGGAATCACACCTTTACAGCTGATCTGAGCAATTACCCCGTTGGTGTTTATACGGCCACCCTCAGGCTGTACAGCAACCACGATGTAATCTCAAGGACCATTAAGGTTATCCGCAGGAGGTAGTTTTTGGAATAGAGAACGGGGATTATATCCCCGTTCTCTTATTTTTTTCTGATTTAATAATATGTATTGATCCGGGTCGGCCGGAATTGTTGTCTGAAAGGTTTAAGTATTGTAATGAAAAAATTTATACGGCTTTACTGTTTGATTGTCTGCAGTTTACCGGCAATGGGAATTGCACAGAATGCGCCACAGAGTATAGCCGGTGCTGTGGTAAGCCTTGATTCATCTGTTACAATACCAATTTATACTAACGGTTTTAACAACATAGCTTCCTGTTACCTTACAATTTTATACGATCCCTCGATTGCGACAGTAACATCGGTAACCCCT
>CALMDN010000097.1 GCA_937864935.1 uncultured Bacteroidales bacterium | reverse complement strand
TTCGCCAGTAAACAATACATTTCCGTCACCGGTTCCCGGTCCATAAGTTTGTAGCAAGGCTGACGGTGCCGGAGGTGCCGGCTCATTGGTGATCAACACACCCTGGGCAAAAGACTTGCCTGTAATTGCAAACGCAAAAAGCACAAAGGATATAACTAAGAATGGTGGTTTCATATTATGTTTTTAAGATTGAACTATTTTATAATCAGCTGATTCACAAAACGTCACAACATTCTGTTTCAGCCTGTCACTGCGGCCCTATTGCCAGGCAGGCAACAGTTACAGTGCTCAGATTTAGTGTTCCTGTACCAACATTGGTTACATAGAAATAGGTGCTGCTGCTGTTCGAAGCCCAGGGTATAATGTTCAGCCAGCCCAGGTTGCCGGCTGTTCCTGTTGCGTAGGTTATTTGTGCGACAATAACCCTTGGTGTTCCGCTGAAAGTTTCTCCATAGGGGACAGCAACGCTCTCAAAACCTCCTCCGGGGCCGGCATTAATAGCAAAAGTGTATGTGAAGGGTACAATTTTATACTGTGTTGCTGAGTTGCTGCGCACGATTCCTTTGTTGTTCTGCACCGTTAAATTGTCCTCTGTAACCACATAACCAGTAACCCGCATGTTACCCTGAAAGCGTGAACTTCCGAGGAGGTCAAGCGAATATGAGCTGTGGGGTACAGTGCCTATGCCTATCCTTGTTGTAAAATAACCTGTGCTGGTATGCAGAGGGTAGTCTGGTTCAGCGACGCCTATGCCCAGTCTGTATGCTGCATATAGAATACTGCTGAAACGTGCACTACCAGACACATCAAGGCGGTATAACGGAACGGTGGTTCCTATCCCTACATTGCCTGTTGAATCAATCGATATCCTACGCTGATTGCCTGTGTATAAATCCAGCCCTTTCTGTACATTCCCGCTGTTGCTGCGGTTACTTGCTATTCCTACCTTCTTGTTCTGGCCAAAAGTGAGGGCGCTGGCGAGGCTGTTGAATCCGTTCGAATCTGACTGATCCACATTTATGCCCGCATTCACAGATAACATTGATACAGGATTTTCGGTGCCTATGCCTACATTCCCTTCGCTGTAATGAATGCCTGATCCGCTGGTTATCCACTGGCTGCCGGACCCTGCGTTGCTGCCAACCATTTGCCAGTCAGGCGTGGCAGGCGTGCCGGCATTGTAATAGAAACCTGGTGTATTATCCGTTTGGTAGATCATTAAACCGTTTGCCGGATTCATGATCGCGTTTCGCTGTGACTGGTTCATTCTGGGAACCAGCATGCCTTTTTCATTGGACTCAATATCGAGCATAGCAGAAGGATCGGGTGGAGCATTGGTTTCGTTGATTGCAACGCCCTGTGAATAAGCCTCAAATTGAGTGCTGATCATACAGACAGAAACCAATAAAACAAGAAGTTTTCGGGACATGTTATTGTGTTTTAAATGATATAATTATTTTTGTTATCATTGGTAAATCCATTCTGGTTCAGCAGATTAAGGGATACCGGAAGAAGAGTTAGTACAGGTAAATACTTTAAGGTTGTGTTTCTTTTTTAAGTGTTCTGCTGATCTCACTCAACTGTTTCCGGATAATTTCATTTTCCTGACTGAGCAGCTCAAGTCTTTCTTCCAGGCTAAGGCCTGGCTTCATTGGCTTTTGCGGTTCACCGCCAAATAAACCCTCCGGGTGGTTTCCGGTTATGGATGACTGACCAGCATCACCCGAAACACTGTCTGATCCACGAACGGTGGTCTGCTGGTTATTCAAAGAGAGGTTAGCAGTACCCGAGGGTAATTTGTATGCCATCGCTGTGGTATAGGAGAATTCATTTGAGTTCCATTGCGCCGGATCTGCACAAGTACCGCACAAACCCACCTGATATGTCCCCGGAGGTAAGGGATCGGTAGAATACGATAGGGAAAACGGGATTCTGGTATTGGCTGGTATGCGGAGCCCGTATATGCCCGGCCCCAGCGTTGTGATGCTGCCTCCGTTTGTGTTTCTGTAGCACATGAACAGATTGAGCAAACCGGTTGTAACTCCTGTAGTTAAGGTACCCAGACCGCGGGTAGAATGAATCATAATATTGGCAGTTTCGGTTAGTTCGATGGTGGCAGGTACGACAACAAAGCTTAGTTCCGAAACCAGCGGACTATAACCGCTCGCCTGAGCGTTGCCCAGAATGCTGAGCGGGCCTTGCTGCCAGGATGCAAGGCCTGCAGCATCACTGGTTAGCACTTTACCTTCAGCCGGTGATCCGCCATTGATCTTTACTTGTCCGTTTACTTCAAGTTTTGCTTCCGGGTAAGTTATCCCGATACCAACATTGCCCTGATTGTAAGTAAGGTAGTTGTCTTCGTCTTTCTGCCATTTGTCACCATAATCAACGCGCATCCAGCCCTCTCCGGTCATCACAAACAGGGAATTAAAGTCGGTGTCATAAACCACCAGGCCGGAGGCCGGAGCCGACATGGCAATACGCTGTGACGAAGTTAAACGGGGAGGCAGAAGCCCCTTGGTGGTTGAACTCACATCAAGCATCGCCGAAGGATCGGGCGCTGAATTGGTCTCGCTGATGGAAATGCCCTGAGAATAGGCATTTGTAAGAAATATCATCGTCAGCGATAAGATAAGCAAAGTCTTTTTGCTTCTCATTAATGTACAGGATGTTAAATTAAATAATATGAAACTCAGATTGTACTTGTGGACTATTTTCCGGATGTTTTTGTTTTATTTAACACGTTTTTGCGGCCTATTGATCAATAGATCAGATATATTAACAAAAAATTAACAAATGATCTTTTTAATTCTATTGCTTTAACAAAAGCGTACTGCCAGGCTATACAATGAGTCATTGCCAATAATCCTTTTTGCTATAAGCGATTGTACAGTTCAATGATAGAGATTATAGTTATCAGATTAATTATCAGATTAATGCGTCTATCTGTCTGAAAGTAGCGACTGCCATTTCCTTTTTTACTGAATATTGAAGAATACCATGGCACGGTATTGGACAAAACGAATAAACAAAAAAATACGGTTCATTCAGAGCAGATTTAACCGTAAACATGTAATTTTGACAGTAACCAAACATCTGTAATATGCACAACGAGTTCAGAAAGTATGCCACAAAGCACCACGGCATCAACAGTCTTACCTTAGATCGTTTCACCTCTCAGGTAAGCGGATATATTTCACCAACCATCATTGAGGAACGTCAGCTCAACATTGCCACCATGGATGTTTTCTCCCGTCTGATGATGGACAGAATTATTTTTCTCGGGGTACCGGTTGACGATTATGTAGCCAACATCATACAGGCCCAGCTGCTTTTTCTCGAATCGGTTGATCCCAAAAAGGACATACAGATTTACCTGAATTCTCCGGGAGGATCGGTTTATGCCGGACTGGGAATTTACGATACCATGCAGTATATAGCTCCGGATGTGGCCACCATCTGTACCGGAATGGCAGCATCCATGGCGGCGGTATTGCTTTGTGCCGGTGCCGCAGGTAAACGCACAGCCCTGAAGCATTCCCGCATCCTGATTCATCAGCCAATGGGAGGAGCTCAGGGACAGGCATCTGATATTGAAATTACCACCCGCGAAATCCTGAAGCTGAAAAAGGAACTTTACGACATCATTGCACAGCACTCAAACCAGCCTTTCAAGAAGATTGAAAAGGACTCGGACCGTGACTACTGGATGACCGCAGAAGAGGCCAAGGCCTATGGAATGATTGATGAGGTGCTGATCCGGGGAAATAAATAGCATTGGGGGCATGCGTCAGGTGACGCGCGCCAAAACGAGAGAGGGGCATGCGTCGGGGTGCGCAGGCCAACGGGAGGTTCGACCCACTCTGGGGTCGCGGATTTGATCTGCCATTTCTTTCTGTAAACATGTGACCCCTCCGGGGTCATGGGCTCAAAGCATGGAGCCGGTGGCTGAGTGTTTTTCGGCAACAGTGCTGAATTGGAATAGCCCTGTTTTCCCGAAAAGATTATCGAAGCCACAGGGCAGGTAGGCATGGAGCATGGGGTCTGTCTGACTGCCGTCAGAGCAGGCAGGCTTGGTGCCTGGAGTTTGGTGCTTTGAGCTTGTCTCGTGTGGGGCTTGGGGTCTGTCCAGACGTTCGCCCGCACCTTATTTTCTGACCTGTCTGCATGGGCAAACAGCCTGCCCTGTCTGCCTGTAGCATACAGGCAGGCTGACTGAGTCAAGCAGACAGGGCAGGTGTGTGTGAACGACACCAATCCTGCCATCGGGTGCCTCCTGCTTATACGAAAACAATTCAGTTTTCCGATCTGCATTTTGGTTACCTTTGTAGCCTTGTTTTAGAAATGCAGCCATGTCGTTACTGACTTTTTGTCAATAAGGTCATTAATCTGCAACGGAGTTGTGAATTATGGCAAAAAAAGAAGAAAAATGCTCGTTCTGCGGCCGACCGCGCAGCGAGACCAATATGCTGATCGCCGGCCTTGAAGCCCATATCTGTGATTTCTGTGTCGAACAGGCACAGGACATACTGCGCGAGGAGATGCGTTCGCCCCAAACCCTCGGAAAGGATTTCTCGAAAATGAAGGTTTATAAACCTTTGGAGATCAAGCAATACCTTGACCAATATGTGATCGGACAGGACGATGCAAAAAAAGTTTTGTCGGTCGCTGTTTACAACCATTACAAACGGATTGAACAGACGGTTACCAAGGACGATGTAGAGATCGAGAAATCCAACATCATCCTCGTAGGTGAAACCGGGACAGGCAAGACGTTGCTTGCCAGAACCATCGCCCGTTTGTTGCATGTACCTTTCTGCATTGCCGATGCCACCGTGCTCACTGAAGCCGGTTATGTCGGCGAGGATGTGGAGAGTATCCTTTCGCGCCTGCTTCAGGCGGCTGATTACGATGTGGCAGCTGCCGAGAAGGGAATCGTTTTCATTGATGAGATTGACAAGATTGCCCGCAAGAGTGACAATCCCAGCATAACCCGCGATGTATCGGGTGAAGGAGTGCAGCAGGCCATGCTGAAACTGCTGGAAGGCTCGGTGGTGAATGTTCCGCCCCAGGGAGGGAGAAAGCATCCTGAGCAGCGCATGATTCAGATCAACACCCAGAACATCCTGTTTATTGCCGGAGGTGCTTTCGACGGAATTGAGAAGAAGATCGCCTCCCGTATGCAGGCCAATGTGATCGGATATGCCAGCCGCGACCAGGAGGTGATTGACCGCAACAACCTGCTTCAATACATTGCCCCTCAGGATCTGAAGAGCTTCGGGCTTATCCCCGAGCTTGTCGGACGTCTGCCGGTGGTTACTTACCTCAGTCCGCTCGATGAGAAAGTTTTGCGGCTGATACTCACGGAACCCAAGAATGCGCTGGTACGGCAGTTTATCCGGCTGTTCGAGCTGGATGGCATCAAATTGTCATTTCAGGATGCTGCGCTCGACTATATTGTGGAAAAAGCGATTGAGTTCAAGCTGGGAGCCCGTGGACTCCGGTCCATCATGGAAGCCATCCTGATTGATGCCATGTTTGAGTTCCCCTCTGCCCGAGGTACCGCCGAGCTGACCATCAGCCGTTCCTATGCAGAAGAGAAGATGGGCAAGGCCAGCCTGAACCGGCTTAAAGTTGCCTGATCCTTTTCCCTTGATGGAG
>CALMDN010000096.1 GCA_937864935.1 uncultured Bacteroidales bacterium | reverse complement strand
GCGGAACCAGCAACATCATCACCAAACCGGCAGAATCAAACCGGGGCGGTAGCTTCCAGTATTCTGTTACCGACTATGGAAACCAGAAAGCGACCATCAGTTTGTCGAGTGGACGGTTGAAAAACGGCTTTGCCTTTACCTTTCTTGGATCCCGTACAAGTGGCCCAGGCATTGTTGATGCAACAGCCGTGAATGCCTGGTCATGGTTTATCAGTATGAGCAAAGAGATCAGCAGATCGCAGCGGCTTGTCTTCACCGGATTGGGAAGCCCCGAAAGGCACGGGCAAAGGAATTACGGGCTCACTGTGGAAGAATACGATAAATACGGAGGGCAATACAATCCCAACTGGGGTATTTTCAATGGCAGGATCAACAGTCTGTCTGAAAATTTTTACCATAAACCTCAACTGGCCCTCAATCACTACTGGGATATAAACAGCAGGGCATTGCTGTCGTCATCGGTTTATCTTTCATTCGGAGATGGAGGGGGAAAATACTCAGAATCGTTCATGAGTCCGCCTGCCAATACCTTCAGAAAAAACAACCAGATCGACTGGGATGCGGTTTACCTGCAGAACATCAGCAATCCCGACACATTTCAGCTGGCGGATGGCAGAAGGGTAAACGGTTTCTCCAAAATCATTCAAACCAATTACCTCGCCTCACACTGGTGGCTGGGAGGACTCACCAACCTGAACTGGCAAATAAGCAACAAACTCAAGGTGATAACCGGTCTGCACACCCGGTATTTCAAGTCGAACCTCCGCGAAGAAATCAGCGATCTGCTGGGCGGAGATTTCTGGATAGATACCTACGGGTGGGCCATTGAAGGCATCGGTGGACGAAACCAGTTGAAAACTACTGGGGATATTATCAATGTGGATAACGATTCAAGGGTTGATGTGGTCAGCTATTTCATACAGGGCGAATATACCACGGGCAAGATAAGTTTATTTCTTGCTTCTACCGTCAGCAACACCTGGTACCGGAGAACCGACCGTATAAATTACATTCAAGACACAGATAGTGATGTTGTTACAAGGCCCGGAGCAGATATTAAAGCAGGGATCAACTTCAACCCGGATGCATACCACAACCTTTACGTCAATGCCGGCTACTTCAGTAAAGCACCCTATTTCAAATTCATGTTTACAAACTTCAGCAATGCGGTTGCCAGGAATCAGGTAAACGAAAAAATCACTTCCGCAGAAATCGGATACAGCTACAGCAAGACATTTGTGAAGGCAGATATTAATCTATATTATACGCTCTGGCAGGATAAATCACTGCTTTCCAGGGAAAACATTCAATTGGAAAACAATGCCATGACAAGGGCTCTGATCAGAGGTCTTGACGCAGTACACAAAGGCATTGAGTTGGAGCTTGGGTCTGATTTAACAGAGTTCCTGAACATCGGGTTGAGTGCATCGGCAGGTGACTGGCGCTGGAGAAACGATGTGAATGCCTTGTTGTACAACGATCAGCAGGAACTGATTGACTCTACTTCCGTTTATGTAAAAGATATCAAAGTCGGAGATGCTCCCCAGCTTACGTTCGGAGTATTTGCTGAAACCAGGCCCGGGGATGGATGGACAATAGGTTTCAGATGGATGTTTTACGGAAGGCTTTATGCCAATTTTGATCCGGCAGGCAGGAACAATCCCGGTGACCGTGCCCAGCCATTCAGAATCCCCGACTACAATACCGGAGACCTCTTTGTCAGCAGGAACTTCTCCATTGGAAATCAGGAAGCAGTGGTTTCAGCG
>CALMDN010000095.1 GCA_937864935.1 uncultured Bacteroidales bacterium | reverse complement strand
CTCCTGAATAACTGGCCTACTTTGCTCCGGAATGGGTGGCCTACTTTAGTCCGGATTATTCACCAAAGCATTATCAATAAAGGGAACGCACACGAATGCATTGCAAAAAGTGTTGATGGATTTCCTTATGAAGTTGAGTTTAATCAATGGATGGCCAGCATTGATGCAGTCAGGGAGAGAAACAGACGGCTGCAGGCACGGTGTTACACCACATCGAGGCTGAAGCTGAACACGCTGCCCTTGCCGGGGGTGCTTTCGGCGATGATCTTCGACTTGTGGATGTTCATGAACTCCTGGCAGAGGATCAGCCCCAGGCCGGTTCCCGTTTCGTTGTTGGTGCCCGGGTTTTTCAGATTGCCATCGATTTTGAACAGGCGCGACAACTCATCCTGATCGAGGCCCACCCCGGTATCCGAAACACTCAGCACCGCCCTTCCGTTGTGGTTTCGGCAACTCACGGTAACCGAACCGCCGGCGGGGGTAAACTTGATGGCATTGCTCAGCAGGTTGCGCAATACGGTTGACAGCATGTTTTTGTCGGCCCTCACCACCACATCCTGGGCGAAGTCGGAGAAAAGGGCAAGCTGCTTGTTTTCAGCGGCGGTGCGCACCAGATCAATCGAGAAATCGACCACCTCGTGCAGGTTCACCGGTTCGGGATTGAAGTCAATCCTGCCCGACTGTGCCCGCGACCAGGTGAGGAGGTTGTCGAGCAGGGCATAAATGTGCTGGCTGCTCTGCCGGATGATGCCCAGGTACGAACGCTTCTCCTGATCGGTGATCTCGTCAAATTCGGTATAGGCCAGGTCGGCAAAACCCAGCAGGGAGGTGAAGGGGTTCTTCAGGTCGTGGGCAATGATGGAAATAAACCGGTCTTTGGTCTGTATCAGCTGCTCCAGTTCTGCCTTTTCCACTTCAACCAGCTGGTTGTTCTCTTTCAGCTCGCTGGCTGCCTTAGCCTTGACATAGTAACGTTTGAAAAAAATCCCCATCAGCAGGATAACCACCACAAACCCGAGGATAAGCGCCACCCGGGCATTCTGGTCGCGCTCAAGCTTGAGCGATTGTTCAAGGTTCTCGCGGAGCAGCCGTTCGCTGTCGAGGTCCTGACGGCCTACTTCAAAGCGGTTCAGGGCATTGCCCGACTGCATGCTTAGCTGTTCGTTGTAAAGGCTGTCTTTAAGTTTGGTATAGATCTCCAGGAAATTGTAGGCCAGCACCGGCTGATTCAGGCTCATGGAGACCCTGGCCAGTTCGGCATAGGCATCCATGGTCACTTTCCGGAGTCCGAGTTTTCTGGTTATGGCGATTCCGTTCTCAATGGCCCTGTAGGCTTCGGCTTTCCTGCCGGTTTTGAAATAAACTGAGCCAAGCGAGATCATGGCAACTGCCATCGATTCCTCATTCCCTGAGTCTTTGGCCATGATAAAGGCTTTGTCAAGCAACTCCTCAGCTTTCACGAAGTCCTGCTTGTTGAGGAAGAGGTTGCCGAGGTTTGAATAAACCCCGGCCAGTGCCGCATTGTTGATCGACCTGGAAAGGTTCTGCGACTCTTCGAAATTCTTTCTGGCTTTGTCGATATCGCCGGTTTTGTCACCCAGGGTGCCCAGGTTGAGGTAGGAAGCCTCCATGCCCTGCTGGGTTTTCTGGTCCTCCAGGATGACCATCGCCCGCTGATAGTACTCAATGGCGATGTCCGGTTTCTTCAGTTCGTTGTAGATGAAGCCCAGGTTAATGCAGCTGTTGGCAACCTGAGGGAACATCTTGTTCCGTTCGAAGAAATCCTTGGCGGCTACCCCATGTCTGGCAGCCATATCGAAATTTCTGACGATGCTGTAAACCATGGCCAGGCTGTATTCTGTATTGGCCCAGGAGGCCGAATCGCCGGTCTGCTCATGAATCTTAAGCTCCTCGTTCAGGTAAATCAGGGCAGAATTGTAATCAGATTCGGTAAACGAAAGGCGCGACAGCTGTTTCAGCAACGATGCCCGCGTATTGAGATCTGCTGACTTCTCAAGCAGAAATTTAAGGCTGTCGGCTTTCTGCTGTGCATTGGAGCCACCCAGTGAAAAAGACAAAACAAGAAAGCCCGACAGAAGGGCGATCCTGCTAATTTTCTTTACGGTGGTTAACAATGCAGACAAAGCGTTATAATGTAATGTTGTTCAGTTGTTTTTCAAACGGGTGTTGGTTCCTGAAATCAGGCAGGTAGTGCGAACTGCTTTCCAGTTCCTGAATCCAGCCATGCTCAAATCCCAGTTCATTCATTTCACCGGTGACCATAGAATATTCTTCCTGGCTGACTTTACGACCGAGAAATTCATGGTTCATCACCGAAGGCACAGGATGGTATTGTGCCATCAGTGATACATGAATTTTTACGGAAAGCTCGGAAGCGATGAAACGGAGAATGTCGAGGCTGTTCTGAACCTGCCCGGGAAGTACCAGATGCCTCACAATCAGACCGCTGACAGCCTGACCGTTGGCATTGGTGATCAAAGGGGAGCCCTTTTGCCTGTACATTTCTGCAATCGCTTTCTTCGCCACCTCGGGATAATCCCGGGCGTCCGACAGCCCCCCGGCAAGTTTCGGATCAGAATATTTGAAATCAGGGATATAAACGTCAATAATGCCCTCAAGGTTGCGTAAAACGTCAACTTTCTCGTAAGCATTTGTATTATAAACAATTACAGGGTTCCTTCCGGTACCCCTGACCGCTTCGATGATACGCAGCATCTGAGGTACCATGTGCGATGGGGATACAAAACCCAGGGCTTCACACCCGGAATCCAGCAATGCAGCTATTTCAGCGACAACCTCATCAAGTGTCCGCTCAGCGAAATGCACATTGCAGGAATTTGTACTGATCTGGTAGTTCTGGCAGTAGATACACTGCAGGTTGCAGCGGCTGAAGAACACATTGCAGATACCGGAAACTCCGCTTACCGGCGGCTCCTCCCCCCTGTGAATGCACACAGAGGAAATTTCCAACCCGGCGCCTGCATTGCAGTAACCACGATTTTCAGAATATCTGTCAGCCTGACAATCGCGCGGACAGAGCGAGCAGTAGTCAGGAATTGGCATTCCGGCGTGTTTAAAGTCAGGTTCGGATAGTTTCATCGAGTATAAAAAATCACATTACGCATTCAGAAATCAGGCCAGGCTGCGTGTTTGTCAGGTATTTATTTAAAATAGCCGGAAAAGTAACCTGTTCCTGCATTTTTACTGATATAAAAGTTTAATGAAAAAATAATCATCAAGCCATTTGATAATCTATCATCATGTATCAGAATTGCCGGGGATCGTGAAAAAGATTTTTGCTTTGTAAAACATTTTTCCAACCGTCAATAAAAATATATACACTTTCTTCCCTTAACTGAATGCAAAATCGCTCCTCGGTTAAGGAGACGGTTTTCAACGAAAACTTTTGCGAAAAGAACTCAGGAAAAAAGTCATTTGACGTTCAATCAATCAATTAGCAATTGATGACCAGTGCTTTCATCAAATAAACTTTACAAAAATAAAGTATTTTCATGACAAGAGAAAGGAATAATAGCGAAGAAAAACGGATAATTTTCAAACGGTATTTGTCAGGTAAATTTTGTTTATGTGTGTGGGATCGGGAAGCAAAGTTCAGGCAAATTTTGCTTTTGTTGCAGCACCTGAAGTCCGGGTGTTGGT
>CALMDN010000094.1 GCA_937864935.1 uncultured Bacteroidales bacterium | reverse complement strand
ACCCTGGCTTCGGAGATGGGTATTATGCAGGAACGCATTACTTCAACCAAAAGAGGTTCAATTACTTCGGTTCAGGCGGTGTATGTACCGGCTGACGACCTTACCGACCCGGCACCTGCAACCACCTTCGTACACCTTGATGCCACCACGGTTTTGAGCCGTAAGATTGCTGAGCTTGGTATTTATCCAGCGGTTGACCCGCTTGATTCAACTTCCCGTATTCTCACCCCGGATGTTGTCGGCGAAGAACATTACAAAACGGCCCAGCGCGTAAAAGAAATTCTTCAGCGTTACAAAGAGCTGCAGGACATCATTGCCATTCTCGGAATGGACGAATTGTCTGACGATGACAAACTGGTTGTATCCAGGGCCAGACGCGTTCAGCGCTTTCTGTCACAACCTTTCCATGTAGCCACCCAGTTTACCGGCATCCCCGGCACCTTCGTTGCCATTGAAGATACCATCAAGGGTTTCCGCATGATTCTTGACGGAGAAATGGACGAGTATCCCGAAGCAGCATTTAACCTGGTAGGTACTATTGAAGAAGCCATCGAAAAAGGGAAAAAGATTCTCGAAGGCAAATAAACCTTAAAGACAAGGCAAGGCTATGAATCTTGAAATTATAACGCCCGAGAAGACCATCTTTAATGGCGAGGTGAAGCTGGTTCAACTGCCCGGTGTATCGGGCTCGTTCGAAATACTGGCCAACCATGCGCCCATGATCGCTTCCTTGAAAAAAGGAAAAATAAAGGTTGTGGAAAACGACAAGTCAACCCGTCTGATAGAAATCAACGGCGGCACATTGAAAGTACAGGATAACCGCATTCTGATACTTGCCAATTGATTCAGACATGGCAGAAACAAAAAAACCGGCAGATAACTGCCGGTTTTTTTTGTGGTATCGGCCGGGATCGAACCAGCGACACACGGATTTTCAGTCCGTTGCTCTACCTACTGAGCTACGATACCTTTGGAGCTGCAAAGTTAAACAAGAAAAATCCATTTTAACAAATATTTTAATATATTTTCTCTACCGTCCTTGTAAATCAGGTAATTTTGCCTTCTTAACATTCTTGTTTCAGCGTTTTTAAACACCCGAACAAGCCTTCAACTAAACAGCTTTTAACAATGAATTCCTCCCGGGAGCCATTCAAACTTGTCATCGATCTTGGTAATTCGAGGGTGAAGGTAGCTGTTTATGAGCAGGAGGATTTAACGGTTGTACATACGATTGATCATCCCAGCCCGGAGAAAATCTACCAGCTTGGCCTTCATAAACTCCCTTTTTGTGCAGGGATTATCAGCTCAGTTGCTGAGAATCCTGTGCTCTATACAGTACTTTTTCCTGAACTAAAATGGATTGTACTGGATCACCACACCCCATTGCCCATCTTCAACCGCTACAAAACGCCTGAAACACTTGGCAAGGACAGGCTGGCAGCAGTTACCGGAGCCTGCCTGCTGAAGCCGGGAGAGGATTTGCTGGTGATTGATGCAGGAACGGCCATTACCTATGACTTCATCAGCAAAGACAGAATCTATAGCGGGGGGAGCATTTCGCCCGGCATGAACATGCGGTTCAGGGCTTTGAATACTTTTACCGAACGTCTTCCGTTACTTGGTTTCAGGCCGGTGGATTTTCTTGCAGGCCATAACACCGACGAATCGGTCTTATCGGGCGTTATCAATGGAATAAGGGCCGAAATGGATGGTATAATTGACGAATACAGGCGGTTATGGCCTGATGTAAATACAATAATGACGGGAGGAGATGCCAAATATTTTGAAAAATTGCTGAAAAATGACATCTTTGCATTCCCAAATCTGGTTGTAACTGGTTTGAAACTAATACTCGACTTTAACCTTGAAAAATAGCAGGATTTTAACGAAACTACTGGTAATAGCCGTTCTCTGTTCGTTTGTTTCAGAAACATCAGCTCAGAACCGGATAAGTTCGCCTTACTCCAGATTTGGCCTTGGTGATTTACAATCCAACAACAATGTTTACAACATGTCGATGGGGGGTATCTCCTATGGTTTGTATTCACCCTATTTTGTAAACTCAGCGAATCCGGCCTCTTACGCTGCTTTTGATTCGCTATCGTTTGTGTTTGATGCCGGGCTTCATTCCAGGCAATCAAACCTGATTACCCAAAGCATTTCGCAATCGGCCAACCACACCTCTCTCGGCAACCTTCAGTTTGGGTTTCCCGTTACCCGCTGGTGGAAAAGCAGTTTCGGACTGTTGCCTTACAGCATGGTTGGTTATAAAATGCTTGACTCAAAGGTTGATGAAAATGCAGGAAACACCAATTTCCTTTACGAAGGCGATGGCGGGATCAATCAGTTTTACATCGGCAACAGTGTTACCTTGTTCAAAGGTTTCAGCGTTGGATTCAACATGTCTTATCTTTTTGGCACCATAAACCGTTCCTGTGCCACTTAATTCCCCGATTCCCTTCTGAAGATAAATT
>CALMDN010000093.1 GCA_937864935.1 uncultured Bacteroidales bacterium | reverse complement strand
ACCGACGATAGCCCCTTTAATTATTTTGAACACAAAGGTGAATACAGGGGTTTTCAGTATGAATTGCTGAAAAAATATGCCAATAGCCTCGGTGTTGAACTTGAAGTGGTGATTGAACCCGATTATCACAAAGCATTGCAATACCTTCAGCAGCGCAGGGTGGATATCGTAGCCATGGAATTGCCACCGCTTACCGATCGCCGCTATGCGGTGGAACAGACCGCAGCACTTTATGAAACCCGACAGGTGCTTGTGCAGAGAAAACCTGCTAACTGGCGTAAGATGCGCGACATGAAAAAGGTAGATGCTGCCATGGTCACCGATCTCAAACAACTGAGCGGAAAAACCATCACCTTGTCGGCTCTCACAAGGAAACAGTATTATCTTTCTGATATTCAGAATGCTACGGATCAGAATTTTGATGTTATTACGAATTCGCATCAGAATGTATCCAAACTGATTGAATCGGTTGCTACCGGAGAAACCAGTTACACCCTGGCATTTGAAAGCACGGCAGGAGCCTATTCATTGATCTACAAAGACCTTGATGTGAGAACGGTTGCCAGTCCTGAAACCGGAATTGCCTGGGCAGTAAGGAAAGGTTCTGTCAACCTTCGTGAATCGGTTAACCAGTGGCTGACCGATGGTAAAACCAAACGGGAAGTGGCCTACCTCTACAGCAGGTATTATGAAAATCCCCGCTTCGTACATCTGGCACTCGGAATGCCGGTAAGGAACAAATCCATCTCCGACTACGATGAAGTGGTTAAACAGATGAGTACGACCATTGGCTGGGACTGGCGTTTGCTGTCGGCACTGATTTACAAGGAATCGAAATTCCGCACCGATGTTAAATCGAGAGTGGGAGCTTTCGGACTGATGCAGCTGATGCCTTCAACGGCCCGTCGTTTCGGTGCTCACGAAGGATCAAGCCCCGACGAGCAAATTGCTGCAGGCGTAAAACTGATCAAGTACCTCGATAATATGTTCAGGGCTCATATACCCGATCCTGTGGAAAGAAAGAAATTTGTACTGGCTGCCTACAACATAGGTCAGGCCCATGTGATGGACGCCATCAGCCTTGCTGAAAAACTGGGCAAGAACCCACAGGTATGGGACAACAATGTTGAGTATTGCCTGCTCGCCAAATCACAACCCGAGCACTACAACGATCCGGTAGTAAAACATGGGAAGGTCAGCGGACGTGAGACACAGCGATTTGTTGCTGAGGTTCTTGAAAAATACGATCACTACAAGACCATCGCAATCGATTAACTATTCCCCTTTCGGGATTTCTCTATATCCTCCATGATCAGCCGGCATGTCCGGCTGATTGTTTTTTCCATAGGTGTGTAAACAAAATTCAGGGTACAATGCAGTTTTGCGGTATTGTAACTGAAGTTGCCCTTTGATGTTCTGGCTGTTTCGCGGGTAATCAAAGGGCGCTTGCCTGTAACTTTGCTATTCAGCCACTCCAGTCTCCAGATAATATCCAGGGCGAATGCCGGAACGGGAAAGCGCGGTTCTTTCTTTCCGTAGGCTGTGGCGATCATGGTGAAAATATCCCTGTAACTGAAATCGCCGGCCGAAACGACAAAACGTTCGTTGGTAACACGGCCCTCCATCAGGCTGATCATTACCTTTACAACATCCTGAACATCCACAAAACCATTCATGCCCTGACCATAGAACATCGAATTGCGGTAAATGGTCTGAAAGAGTTTTGTGCTGCCCTTATCAGGATTGCCATATCCGAGGATAACAGACGGGTTTACGATCACAGCCTTCAGCCCTTCGGCAGTGCCACGCCAGACCTCCCGTTCGCCGGAATATTTGCTGAGTGAATACATCGAATTGAACGCAGAAGTCCTGAACTGTGACTTTTCATCGATGATGTTGCTGTTTTCGGTCCGCCCGAGCGAAGCAATGGAGCTTACATGGCACAATTTATCTATCCCTGTTTCCAGGGCAGCATTCACCACATTGGCTGTACCATCCACATTCACCTTCATCATCTGCTTTCTGTCGCGGGGATCGAAAGAGACAATGGCGGCACAGTGATACACTTTCTGAATGCCCTTCATGGCATCAATCAGGGAGAAATAGTCCAGCACATCACCTTCCACCCATTCAATGCGGTTGATCAGGGTTTCAGCATCGGCGCCCAGGCTATTGAAAATCTGACGGGTATGGCTGAGGTTGGCACGGTTGTGCAGCAATGCCCTGACCGGTTCTCCGGCCTGAAGCAGTTCGAAAAGCAGATAAGAGCCGACCAGTCCGGTGGCACCTGTAACGAGTATCATGGTACAAAGCTAAGAAATATCGAAGAGGAATATCTAATGTCAAATTTCTAATGTCTAAACCGACCTGACTTACATGGGATGTAAGAGCTCAGGTGTTTATGCGGAATGATAGATATGAGAACTGCCAAGCACAAGCAAGTGACTAATTACGATCTATAACAAATTTGCAGGAATGTGACCCAAGATCATTTTCGATCCGTACAAAGTAGAGGCCATTATCCAATGAACTGGTGCTTACCGGACCATCCAAATATTCATTTAAGGATAGAACAATTATTCCGAGTGAATTAAAAACTGCCACTCTACTACAATCAGAGGATCCGGTGCTAAAATGAATTACATTATCAGCCGGGTTTGGATAAACCTGCAGCGCTTTTTTCGCTATTTCCGGTTCGTTTACTGATACTGCCAACAAATCAGGCTCTCCACACTCAATTACTCCCTTTTTATAATAAAACAATTTTTTAATTACTTCATCCCATTCAGATGGGTAAGTGTAATGATAAAATGCCAGGCCTATTCCGATACCATAAACAAAAGTGGTCATCTGGCCTTCAAAACAACATCCAAGACACCTGTAATGATCATAAGAAAACACTTCGCAAAAATCTGAAGCATAATACAATGTATCGGATGAAATATTGCAACTGTCATTTACTTCATTTGAAAAGATCGTATTAATCAATGCATCCAGATTCGTGATAAAAACAGTATCTGTATAGCTGCTAAAATAATAAACCATATGACCCGGAGGTGTAAAATCCCAGGTAGATACATAGTTGTGAAAAAGACGCCCATAAAAAACGGTATCGTTTGCAACAGAAAAGTACTTATCAGTGATTATATACCTTGTTACGGATGTTGTGGGGGAGCCTGGACTATACTCCCGATATTGAAATTCGTCATTGACATCAAAGTCAAAGATCTCTCCAAAGGTTGGCATTGTCTGGCAATTTGCACTACTACAAAACATAAAAAAAAGGATCAGAAGTTGAATGGCTTTTTTCATGACAATATGCTTAGATGGATTATTAATTTGTTTGATATAAAATCCGGTAAGCTAAAAAACAACGACAAAACTCAACAATATGATTTTGGTGCCAACGAGAAGTTCAATATGGTTTCAATCCGTATATTATTCATATTCTGCCGTTTATAATTTGGGAAAATGCGTCAAAATATGATGATCAATTCATTAACTAATAGACAATTGAAATAGTTTTTACCCCTATTATGGTTTAAAAATCACTATTGTCCGGTTAACTTTGGAATTGCTTATTAGATTCTTCGCTTCACTTTGTTACGCTCAGAATGACAAGCTGTTGGATATGGAGTAGGAGGGCTTGGTTGCAGCTTCGCCGCAACCAAGCGCCCCTACTCCTAAAACCCATAACTCATAGTCATTCTGAGCTTTAGCGAAGAATCTTATGATTTTACCGAACAACAATGTTTAAAAATATTAACAATTCATATAAATCCCATAAAAATACTGAAATCAAACTAAGGTATAGGAAGTTAGTCACATAGGGAGAGTTATAATTTCCCGGGAACTGAAGTTGACTGGTTATGCAGCTTATGTATGAAATTTCTGTCAAATCAGAATGGCTTAATTCAAAAATCAACAATTAAAAACGTTGCTATTGGTAAGCGTTTCGTTGTTTTTTCAATTTTATTTAGGTATAGCTAATAATTTATTTAGTGTGACTAATAAAATATTTACTGAATAGTCGGAAAAACCAGAATCTGACAGTTTCATGACCTTTGGGCAGGGTGCCGGCTGCTTTGGGTGAACTTTTTGAACAATTCACGGTTAAGCCCTACCTTTGCAAAAAATTAACTTATGAATTTTGTTGAGGAATTGCAGTGGCGGGGTATGATTCATACCATGATGCCGGGAACGGATGAATTGTTACAGAAGGAAATGGTATCGGCTTATGTAGGGATTGACCCGACGGCCGATTCGCTGCACATCGGCCATCTGGTAAGCGTTATGATGCTGAAACACCTTCAGCGCTGCGGTCATAAACCCATCGTGCTGGTTGGCGGTGCAACAGGTATGATCGGCGATCCTTCTGGAAAATCGGAAGAACGTAACCTGCTCGACGAATCAACCCTGCGTCACAACCAGGAATGCCTGAAAACCCAGCTGATGAAACTGCTGGAGTTTGATGCCGACATCCCCAACAAAGCCGAAATGGTAAACAACTACGACTGGATGAAGGAATTTTCCTTCCTGAGTTTTATCCGCGACGTGGGCAAGCACATCACCGTAAACTACATGATGGCCAAGGATTCGGTGAAGAAACGCCTCAGCGGTGAAGCCGGCGATGGCATGTCGTTTACCGAATTCACCTATCAGCTGGTGCAGGGCTATGATTTTCTGCATTTATACCAGCACAACAACTGCAAACTGCAGATGGGGGGATCCGACCAGTGGGGCAACATCACGACCGGTACCGAACTCATCCGCCGTAAAACAGGTGGAGAGGCCTTTGCCCTCACCTGCCCGCTGATTACCAAAGCCGATGGCGGTAAATTCGGGAAAACCGAAACCGGCAATGTCTGGCTTGATCCGGCGCGAACCTCTCCCTATAAATTTTACCAGTTCTGGCTCAACACCTCCGATGCCGATGCCGAAAAGTATATCCGCATCTTCACCCTGTACGGAAAAGAGGAGATTGAATCCATGATCACTGAACATCAGGCTGCTCCCCATCTGCGCGTGTTGCAGAAAGCACTGGCAAAAGACATTACCATCAGGGTACATTCTGAAGCAGACTACGATTCAGCCCTTGAGGCTTCTGAAATCCTGTTTGGCAAAGGCACTGCCGAAGCGCTGCACAAACTCGATGAAGAAACCCTTTTGTCTGTTTTTGAAGGCGTTCCACAATTCGATATCAGCCTTGCTGAACTTCAGGCAGGAACCGGCATTGTCGAGCTGGTAGCTGAGAAAACAGCCATTTTCCCATCAAAGGGTGAGGCCCGGCGGATGCTTAAGGATGGCGGCGTGCAGGTAAACAAAGCCAAAGTAGCCGAAGATTTTACTGCCAATGCTTCCCACCTGCTCAGTGGTAAATACATGCTGGTGCAGAAGGGGAAGAAGAATTATTATCTGCTGATAGCCAGGTAGAATTTCGGATTGCGCCTGCCTGTCCTGACGACAGTCAGACAGGGATTTCGGATTGCCGATTGCGGATCCTATCTCCTTGTCAGATGTTAAGTGACGAAAGTCTCCCAAGAACGGTCGTCCCTCGTCCCTTTTCAGCGTCCCTCGTCCCTTCTATCCCAGCATCTGCTCAATCACTCCGGGGTAGTGTTGATATTCCAACTGGTGGACCCTATCGGCAAGGGTTTCGGGGGTGTCGTCAGGCAACACCGGGCAGGATACCTGCAACAGGATTTTACCCCTGTCGTAAACCTCGTCAATCAGGTGGATGGTGATGCCAGATTCTGTTTCACCGGCAGCCAGTACAGCCTGGTGAACTGCCATGCCATACATGCCTTTGCCACCGAACTTCGGCAACAGGGCCGGATGAATGTTGACAATCCGTCCGGCAAACGCCCGGGTGAGGGGTTCAGGAACCAGCCACAGAAAACCCGCGAGCACGATCAGGTCTATCTGCCGGTCATGCAGGTCGCGGACAAGGGATTCTGCATGAACAAATTCATCACGGTTGAACAGTACCAGGGGAATGTTGAGTTTTGCAGCCCGCTCAATAACATAGGCTTTGGGGTTATTGCAATAAATGGCAGCAACCCGGGCAATGTCCCCCTGTGCAAAGGTGACCGCCAGGTGTTCAGCGTTGGATCCGCTGCCCGAGGCAAAAACGGCAAGTTGTTTCATCGGCAGGATTTTCTGTGGCGAAGTTAGACAGAAATGGTGGTTTATGCTGAGGTGGGCTATATTAGAAAGAGCCAACCAGAGTAGCGACTTAACCTGAAAACATGACAATAATGATTACTCCTTTACCCATTTTCCGCTCCCGATTACCCTGTTTGCACCGGTAATACGA
>CALMDN010000092.1 GCA_937864935.1 uncultured Bacteroidales bacterium | reverse complement strand
GGCGGGTTTTGGGCTGCGAGCCTTCGATGTTCTGCCGCATGATCAGTTTCTCTTCTTCGCGGGTTGGGTATCCGATCACCACTTTCAGCATAAAACGGTCAACCTGTGCTTCGGGCAGGGGATAGGTTCCTTCCTGTTCTATCGGGTTCTGGGTAGCCAGTACCAGAAAGGGCTCAGAGAGGGGATAGGTCTGATCGCCGATGGTTACCTGTTTTTCCTGCATGGCTTCAAGCAGGGCGCTCTGCACCTTGGCCGGTGAGCGGTTGATTTCGTCAGCCAGGATAAAATTGGCGAAAAGGGGGCCTTTGCGCACCACAAATTCTTCTTTGCGCTGGCTGTAGATCATGGTACCCAGCAGGTCGGCAGGCAGGAGATCAGGGGTAAACTGTATGCGGCTGAATTGTGCATCAATGATGCTGGCCAGCGATTTGATGGCCAGGGTTTTCGCCAGACCGGGGACTCCTTCAAGCAGGATATGCCCGTTCGATAACAACCCGATCAGCAGGCGTTCAACCATCTGTTTCTGGCCAACGATAACCTTGTGCATTTCCATCTCAACCAGGTCGATGAAAGCACTCTCGCGCTGAATGCGTTCGTTCAGTTCCTTGATGTCCGTCTCAATCATAATCGGTTTTTTTTGAAATGCAAAAATACTCCGCTTCGCTGTAGCGCAACAGCAGGGGGGTGTTAAAAATTGTTAATCAGCATTTAAGAAAAAGGCTGTGTCCCGCAAAGTAACACAGCCATGGAAGAATATCCGGATTTTAGAAACTGTTTAAATTTATGATTCTAATTCCCATAGGCTTGTCCTTTAGGGCGGGTAAATAATAAAACAGAAATTAAATGGGCAAAATCCTGAAAAATTTATCATTATTTACAAATTTTTCAGGATTTTGCCATTGACTATGATAATATTTTCCAAAGCCCGCCCTAAAGGACGGGCCTATTCGTAGAGTTTAACAAAATTTAAACAGTCACTCAAAGTAAGTCAGATCTTAAGCTTCGCCCTGATGGCAGCCGGAATGGCATTTTTGTGAACCATCACGGCGATGGTGTTTAACCTCAGGTAAGCCTCCGACATGTTCAGGTAGCCGCCAAAAGCATTGCTGCCGGCAGCCCAGGAGTTTTTGGTTACAAAATACAATGTACCCTGCTGGTCTTTTACCATGCCGGTTAAGTGCATCAGGTGGTCGTCGGTCGCCTGCAGGTTGTCGAAGGCTGCCTGCCGCATCTCCTGTGTAATGGTTTTCTCACTGCCGGGCTGTTTGAACGAATACAGTTCTGCATTGCGTTCCTTTTCGGTCAGTTTCTCCCAGCGCGACCTTTCGGTACCGTCGAGTGAAGCCGTATTCTTTTCCGGTACAATGGCCACTCCATTGGAATGGGAAAAACCACGGTCGCTCACATCCCCATCCCAGCAAACAGTAAATCCATTGCCGATGGCTGATTTGATCACTTCCATCAGTTCGTCGAGCGGGAGGTTGTAATAATCATTGTGCGACCAGTTGTCGGGGACTTCCAGATCAGCAAGTGTATAAAAAGGGTGGTGGGTAAAGGATGTAAGTTCAACATAATCAGAAGGTACAAACTTCGGGAACTGCTCTGCCGACCATAGGGCCTGCTTTTTGCCGGCTTTTTGAGGCAGGGGGCCCAGGTAGGCATCCAGAATTCCGTTGTAAGCATCCATCCATACCAGGCTCAGCTTGTCGTCTTTTTTCTTTACCACGGCATCGAGAAAGCCTTTCAATACCGCATCCAGTTCGCCGTGGATGTGTTTTGGTTCCCCCCTGAGCAATCCGGGATAATCGGTTTCGGTAACAAAGCCATGCCGGGCAATCACATTCAGCACATCGTGTGCCTGGCCGCCGGCCCCGAAAGTTGAATTGCCATGCAGGCGCACAAAACGGCTGGCTTTGTCGCGGTAAGCATGGTTCACGAAAAACATCTCCGAAAGGTCGAGGGTGTCGTATCCCAGCCTGATGAGTTCCGATTCAACATACGAAACCGTGGCGAAACTCCAGCAGGTGCCAGAGCGGTACTGATCCTTCACCGGCGATGCCTTGATCCGGTTAACTGTTGTAAACTGATAACCCTGTTCAGCAGGAGCCTGTGCTTCCTGACCATAAACGCCCGATGCTGAAAATATCAGCATTGCGAGGGCCGGCAGGTAAAATTTGTATTTCATAAGTAATTGATTTAGCGTATATTTTTAACTTCCGACTGATTCACCGGAATGAAGGATAAACGATTCCATTACCGGTAAAATACCAGTTGATGCATATACCTCCGAAGGGTTTTTCCTGATACAAAGAGAGTAATTTTCTGACGAAAAATGCAAAGTTTTCAATAATTTTACCTGACGATTGCAAAATTGTTAAATTAACCTACATTTGCTGCCTGAAAACCGCTGTGTCACGGCAAAGGATTTTATAATGATATTGCGGATTTCGTTTAATTTTTATCGTATTTTTGTTCACTGAAAATGCCTCTGGCCTGTTGCGCACCTTTAAAAAAGGTGTAAATTGTGCCACTGTTTTGTTTACTGAGATTTTTTAATAAACTCATAAGTATATGAAAAATAGAAATTTACTCATTGGCTTGCTGGTTTTGTTTTTGGGTTCGGGAATGTTTGTGCTCACAACTTCCGCTACGTTCAGGCAGGTGGTCAATCATCCTGACAATGGTCCGACAACCGATGGGGTTACTGATGGGATCAAACTTTTGTCAGCAATCAGAAGCAATCAGGCAACCGGTAAAATTGAAGCCGCTGATGTAATGAAAGCCAGAATGCAGTATTCCGGGCTTAAATCATCCGCTGCGCTGGGCCTCAACTGGCAGTCGATGGGTCCTGACAACTACGCCGGAAGAACCCGCGGACTGGTTCTTGACAACAGGGTGAGTGACCGTTCGACCATTTTCGCCGGAAGCGTTTCAGGCGGAATCTGGAAATCAACCACTTCGGGGCTTACCTGGACCCAGGTTCCTACCGGTGATATCCTGCTGAATGTAAGCTGCATGGCTCAGGCCCCCAACGGCGATATCTATGCCGGATCGGGCGAGTCATTTTCAAGCGGACGCTTTAATCTCTACGACGGATTCATCGGCCATGGAATCTATAAATCGACCGATGGCAATTCATTCTCCAAACTCGCCTCCACCGACCCGGGTTCATTCAACAATTCAGACAGCGAATGGGCTTATGTAAATAAAATTGCCGCCGGCGACAACAACAAGGTTTTTGCCGCAACCAACGGTGGTCTGAAATATTCAGCCGACGGAGGTTCAAGCTGGACCATGGCCAAAGCCGGCTCAGACAACCTTTCAGGTGTTGCCACCGATGTTGCCATGGCTTCCGACGGTGCTGTTGCAGCCACAGTCGGCAACCTGCTGTATGTTTCCGCAAACGGCGATCCTAACAATTTCGTACTGCGTTCAACCGGTGCCGGTCAGGACAGTCTCCCTTCAGCCGGTTTATCACGCATCATTTCAGCCTTTGCACCTTCAGATCCATCCACCATCTATGCGGTACTCATCGCCGATGGTAATGTTACCCCCTTCCTGCTCGGACAACTTCAGGGCATTTATGTTTCAAAAGACAAGGGCATTACCTGGAGCGTCGTCGGACCGGGTGGCAGCACCCTGTTCAACGTGTTCGGTAACACAGCCAATACCATTCACCGTGGCGATTATGCAGCATGTATTGTAGTTAACCCGACCGACCCTGATGTTGTTTACCTGGGTGGGGTCAATGTATGGGAAGGCAGGAAAGTACTGGAAACCGGATTCTATCAGTGGCAGCAGAAAACCGTGGGCGAAGCAGGATCCTATTTCCATGCCATTGTTCCCAATACCAACAATCCTTCGGTATTTTACTTTGCTTCCGACAGAGGCCTGGCCGCTTCTCAGGACGGTCTGACCACATTCAAGGACCTCAACCGGAACTACAAAACCTCCATGTTCTACACAGTAGCTTTCGATGATAAAGGCAATGCACTGGGTGGGGCTCAGGGAGAAGGTATCGTTTACCTCGACAAAACCGGCAATACCGTTGAAACAGGTAATAAAATCCTGACATCCTTTATCGGAGGAACAGTCGAAATGTCGATGATCAGTCCTGAGTCAGTCTTCTACTCAAGCAATGCCGGCTTTATGACCCGCTCGGCTGACCTTGGGGTATCGGAAGCCAACGACTTTGTACCGTCAACCATTTCAAATGTCAACGCCACGGTATTTCTTACCCCGTTTACCCTCTGGGAGAGTTTCAACAATGTCAATTCCCGCGACAGCGTTAATTTCGTTGCAAAAACCAAAAGCTACGCCGCCGGTGAAGAGATCATCATCAAGAGTAAAACCGCCTACAACACCTCAAAGAAATTCCCCTTCAAATATACCCTTACTGCGGATCTGCCAAAAGGTGACTCCATCCGGGTTAAAGACGTGATTTCCTCACGTTTCTTCCTCGGAGTAACCAATGCTGTTTACATGTCGAAGGCTGTACTTGATTTCAGTGCAGAGCCCAAGTTCTTCAAAGTTGCCACCATCGAAGGCATTCCTTCCTGCATGGCCTATTCATCCGATGCCAACTACCTATTTGTAGGAACCACCGACGGAAAGCTGATCAGGATAGCCAACCTCGCACTGGCTTACGATTCACTGAGGGCCGATGTCAGCAGTGCTGAATGCATAGTTTCAAATTCTGTTGTTATGGATTTCACCGGGCGCTACGTTACTTCAGTATCTGTGGATCCCGACAACGACCAGCATGTACTGGTTACCTTAGGCAATTATGGCAATGATACCTATGTTTATCATTCAGTAAATGCTTTGGCGCAGACACCGGCTTTCACCTCTGTGCAGGGCAATCTGCCAGCCATGCCGGTTTATGCAAGTCTGATCGAGATGACCAACACCAACCGGGTTATTCTGGGTACTGATCTGGGTATCTTCACCACCGAATCACTCGGCAGCAATACCAACTGGACTGCTGAAAACAACGGCATGGGTGCTTTGCCGGTCATGATGATCCGTCAGCAGACAAAAGCCAGGCCTTTCATCGAGGATATCGGAGGGGTGAGCAACCTGGGCGCCATCTATATTGCAACACACGGTAAAGGCATATACGAAAACAGGCTGTATGTCGGAATCAACGATCCTGACAAACCGTTTGCTGATTCAAAAAACCAGATTACCGTATTCCCGAACCCTGTGAGAAATGAAGTCAACTTCAGCCTTTCCCCTGAGACACCAGTCAAGGTTAGTGCAGTTATTTATGATCTCGCCGGCAGAAAAATCAAGGAAATGAGCTTTGGCCGGATCGATGCCGGAGAACAGCAGCTGAGCATTCCTTTTGCAGGAATGAACAAGGGCTCTTATGTACTTCAGCTGATGGTTGGCAGTGAAGTGAAAACAGCCAAATTCATTGTAGCTCAGTAATCAGCAATCTGCCGGGTACCCTGGCAAAGGTTAAATGGAAATAAAAATCTCAGTTATGAAAAAAATATTACTCTCGGTTTTAGCTTCAATGGCGTTTCTTTTTTCAGTTGCTGCGCCTGGAATTTATGCTCCTGAGCTGGTTACTCCGGCAGATAACGCAACCGGTGCCGCACCCAATGTGCTGCTTGACTGGAATGCTGTAGCCGGCCAGCTTGGATTAAGCTACGAGGTTCAGCTTTCTGATGAAGCTACTTTCGCCAATCCTTTGAATTTCTCCACAGAATTCACCTCATACAGGATGTCACAGTTGCTTTTCGGGCATCAGTATTACTGGAGAGTCAGAGCGAAGGACAACAGCGGAACATCCGACTGGTCGGCCAGCCGCAGCTTCACCGTGATGGATAAAACCACCCTGGCAAGTCCGGCCAACGATGCCAAGAAACTGGCTCCCAATGTAAAAATCCGCTGGAACAAGGTAGGTGGTGCCACCCATTACGATTATCAGATGGACATCGTTTCTACTTTCGACAGCCCCTATGCATTTACCGTATCATGCCTTGCTGCCACAGTTGATGGTGCCGGAACTACGGCTGAAATCTCCACAGCCAACCTTCTCTTCGGCGAAAAACATTACTGGAGGGTCAGGGCCCGTCATGCGCTGGATACCTCCGATTGGTCAGCTTCAAGATTTTTTACAGTCATCGGTATTTTTGAAAGCCTGGAACCGGAAAACAATGCCACTTCTTTAAGTCCTGACGCCCTTTTTGAATGGAAAAAGATCGATGGCCTGCAGAAATATACCATCGAACTTGCTACCGATAATCAGTTTGGCGACGGTAAGGTGTATGATGTTGCTGCTAACCTGACCGAAAAGGTGGTCGATACATTGATGTTCGGAACTCAGTATTTCTGGAAAATATCAGCCATTCACGCCCTCGATACCCTCACTGAAGGTCCGTTTGCTTTCAGTGTAGTTGATAAAGTAAGCCTGAGCGCGCCAGCCAACAATGCGACAAATATTCCGCTTGTACCAACACTGGAGTGGAACAAGATCGGTGGAGTACTGAAATATACCATTGAATTGTCAAGCAGTTCATCGATGACCAATCCGACAGAATACCATGTTGCAGCCACCACTGAAGCAGGAACCGAGCAGTTTAAAATTCCGGTGAACCTACTCGACAGTGCTGCAACCTACTACTGGAGAGTGAAAGCCATCAGCAGCCGCGATACCAGCGACTGGAGCAACACCTGGAGTTTCCGGTGTGCTGCCGTTGGCATTGATGACCAGCCTCTTGTTAATGGAATCAGGGTTTATCCTTCACCTGCAGCTGATCAGTTCAGCATACAGCTTAAATCATCAGTTCAGGGTAAAGCCATGCTTACCTTGTATGACCTGTTGGGAAAAGTAAGGCTGCAACGCGAAGTCAGTGTGGTGAATGGTGCAGTGAAAAACGTACCCCTGGGCAATGTCAACAGTGGCATCTACATGCTGAAACTTGAAGCACCCGGGTCTTCCTTCACCAGCAAACTCATCGTACGGAAATAGGTTCTTGCTTTATCAGATACTCGTCCCGGCTTGTTTTAAGCCGGGTTTTTTTTTGTATTCTGTTTCTGAGTTCCAGGACTCTGGCATGGAAACCGGGGCTTGGTCCTTCAAAACTGACCAATGAAGGATCTCTGATGAAATCCGGCAGTGCAACAATTTACACGACTTTTCGCATGGGATTTTCACAAACCGGGAAAACTGACAGCCGCCTGGCTTTGCAATTCCCCTGTGACAATGGATTAAGATTCATCAGGGATAATGCGGTAACATTCCCCTGAGGGTATTTGACGATTCGGATAAGCTTGGTGTAAGTGTCAGGATATCAGGGCAGGAAGCAAGCAGGGCAAAGGATCAATTGTACCGTTTCCCCAGTCCTATGCTGATGTATAGCGTAAGGAAAAACTGATCGGCATCCTTGAAAGCCATGATGGGGACGGGTTTCGCATAAAGGTCAAGTACGGCGCCAACTTCAACGGTTTTCGGCCGTTGGTTCATGGTGCCGAAATCTATGCCCAATCCTGCTTTGATGTAGCCTCCGGGATAGGGTTTAAGCTTGTCGAATCCTTTGGTAAAAGAACTGCGACCGTAAATGTTGTCGGGAAAATGGCTGTCGGGATCATAGCGTTCAGTTACGGTGATGTACCGGTATAGCCCCGGGTCGAGTTTAATGATTTCGAGGTAAACCGGTTTAGCGAATGCGATGCTGGCCCCGCCAAAATAGAACATCCTCAGCTCCACCCCTCCGAAATAGGGTTTGCGGTTAAGCATAACCTGCTGACCAACACCGAAGCGGGTGATGTACACTGCATTCATTTTGCCATAGATGTAACTACGGGTATTGGTAAATGAGGCATTGATGGTTTTGATCTCTTTGGCATCCTTCATTTCGAGCAGGTTGCCTTCAAACATCAGGGTCCTGTTTACGGTCAGGCTCTTACCGATCCTGTATTCCAGCCCCCAGCCCTGGGAGTGTATCAGCACACTTCCATACATTTCTCTGGTAAAGAGTACATTATCTGCAATACTGTCATACTCTTCCTCTGTCTGCCCATGGGAGACAACGGATGTGAATAACAGGGAAAAGAAAAGTATGCTGAAAAGATGGACTTTCATGGTAAGACGGCATAACAGATACAAAGTTATCAAACAATATGCCGCAATCATCAGAAAGAGCCCATGAAATTTTTCACAGGCTGACTTTTCTGATGCGAAGATGGATTATCGGTTCCGTTCAATCTTGTATCTGCTGGCTTCACCATAAGCGGCACATTTCTGGCTCGACTGGCAGGAAGAAAGAATCATTCCGAGGGTCATTATGACCAGCATGGTTAAAACAAACTTTTTCATAATTTTACTTTAAATATGTAGAAATTTCTTTTTGGCAACCTTCAGACTGATAACTCAGAAACAGGTCAGATATTGTTTATACAACAAAACGCAAAAAGTAATACATGAATGAACAAATAAATCCCACGATTGATCAGGAATGGAGGGAAGTTCTTGAACAGGAATTTCAGCAGCCTTATTTTAAGGCGCTTAAGCAGTTTCTGCAGGAAGAAAAGGCCAGGTACACCGTGTACCCACCGGGAAAAAACATCTTTGAAGCCTTTAACCGTACCCCCTTCAGTAAGGTAAAGGTGGTGATTCTGGGTCAGGATCCCTACCATGGTCCCCAACAGGCACACGGATTGTGTTTTTCGGTTCCGGAGCAGGTGGAGTTCCCCCCTTCACTGGTGAATATACTCAAAGAGCTTGAGAGTGATCTGGGACTTCCTTTTCCGGCGCACGGGAACCTTTCAGCCTGGGCTGACCAGGGTGTGCTGCTGCTGAATGCGACCCTCACTGTGAGGGCCAACCTGGCCGGTTCACATCAGGGCAGGGGATGGGAGCAGTTTACCGATTCAGCGATCCGTCAACTGTCTGACAAACGGTCGGGTCTGGTCTTTATGCTCTGGGGAAACTATGCCCGTAACAAAAAAGCCCTGATCGATCCGTCGAAGCACAAGATACTTGAAGCACCCCATCCATCCCCTTTGAGTGTTTACCGGGGCTTTTTCGGTTGCCGGCATTTCTCTCAGGCCAACAACTGGCTTTTGAAAACCGGTCAGCTTCCGGTTGATTGGAGGGTAATTTAAGTGATTGAATAACAGGTTGAAACAGTGCCTGAGATTTTTATTTCACAAAAACAGATGTAAATATGTACATTTGCACCTATTTGTTTAATTTTTTATAAACCAGTATTAACCAAACAACACACATTATGCGCAAATCATTTACGCTGCTGGCTGTATTTACACTTCTTCTGAGTGCTGCTTACGCCGGGGGCTATCAGGTTGGACTGCATGGCCAGAAACAGATCGGTATGGGTCTGATTGGAACATCGCTCTCACTGGATGCCAGTTCCATGTTTTATAACCCGGGTGGTCTCTCCTTTATGAAACCTTCCTATAGTTTTGCTGTTGGTATGAGCCCTATCCGTTCATTCACCACCTTCAGGAAGAATGCTCCTTCAGCCTACAGTGCAATGACCGACAATCCTTTAGGAACGCCGTTCTATTTTTACGGTGCAGCAAAGATTACCGATAAACTGAGCGCCGGTCTTGCCGTGAATACCCCCTATGGCAACAGCCTTTCCTGGGGAGAAGACTGGGATGGCAGATACCTTATCCAGGAATTGTCGCTGAGGGCCATTTTCTTCCAGCCAACCCTTTCCTACAAGATCAACGATATGATTGGTGTTGGTGTGGGACTCGTTTATGCTACCGGAACATTCGACCTGACCAAAGCGCTCCCGGTTACGGGTGCCAATGGTGATGGAAGTGTTAACCTCAACGGTTCAACAGCAGAGCTGGGGTTCAATGCCGGCGTAATGGTTAAACCTACCGAAGCACTGAGCATCGGCATCGATTTCCGCTCCAAAGTGATGATGGATGTTGAAGGGGCAGACGCCACTTTTACCGTTCCCGCTTCATTGGCAGGCAATTTCCCTGCATCGAACAAAGTAACAACCACCCTGCCGCTTCCGGCAAACCTTGACCTGGGAGTTTCCTATCAGATCAATGAGGACCTCATGATCGGAGTGGGACTGAATTACGTTTTCTGGAGTGTTTATGATTCGCTG
>CALMDN010000091.1 GCA_937864935.1 uncultured Bacteroidales bacterium | reverse complement strand
GGCCATGTTGTCGCCATAAGCCTGCGACATTCCGTCGAAAGTGTAGCTGATCTGGCTGCCGGCAAATGAAACCGGAAGTTTTGAAGTGGTTTCCAGGCTGTTCCTGTGCAGGATGGTAATGTAGTAGCTGCCGCTGATTCCGGCAGGAAGCTGGATTTCTGCCTGGCCGATGGTGCTCAGCAGCACCGCTTGTTCTGAATGATGAACCACGGCATAATTCACTGCATCACGCAGCTCAACGGTAATCTGGTCGGCGATGTTGAGCGGGAACTGATCGCCGTTCTCGCCCTGGGCCTTGCGCATGGTGCCGTTGCCGTTGTACAGACTCTCAAGGAAAAGTGTCAGGTTGAGGGTTTTTGTCTGCGGGGCAACAATCAGTGAGTAATCTTCTGCCTCTCCGTAAGTAGCCACAGTGCAGGGCTCAGGATTCACCGAATAGCGTTCGGCAACCCTCATCCGGTAGCTGCCCGGTGCCAGCCCGGCCGGAACTGCAAGATTTCCCGAAAGAATATGAACACCCGTAGTGCCGGGAGTCTGACCAAGGTCAAGCGCCTCACCGGCATCGGCAAAGCTGCAGTTGTTGTTCCAGTCAACCCACAATATGCAATGCTGTATCCAGGCGCCGTTCACAGTTACAGAAACAGAGACGGGATAGCTGGTGCCTGGCGTGATTTCAGTGGAAAGGGCTGTATAATTTGAATAGGTGGTTGATCCGCTGGGATTGCTGAGGGTGTTCAACTGAACATTGCTGATGAAATCATCGGAAAGGTTCGAATAGGAAGTGGTGCAATAGGTGCAGCTGGAAACGGTGATGTAATTGGTTTTTGTTTCGTTATCCTGCCCGTATTGGTTGGTAACGGTTAGGGTTACGGTATAGGTTCCAAGGTTCGTGAAGAGCACCTCAGGATGCTGCGATGAAGCACTGCTTCCGTTCACGAAGGTAACATCCGACGGGCTGAAACTCCAGGCCCAGGAGGTGGGGATATTTTCTGATTGATCGGTGAAAACAACGGTAGAATTGACAGCCGGAGATGTGGTAGATGCTGAAAATGCTGCTACCGGGGGAATGTTGAACTCAAAACAGCTGATTTCAGCCACCCATCCGGGCCGGGTAACACTTCCGTCGGAAGTAAAATTGATGGTGAGTGCTCCGGATGCATTGGTGGCAGTAACGGTTCCGGGGCCCGTGGTACCATGGTAGGTGCCGATGAGGCTGGCCGAGGTACTGTTGCCGTTGTATATCCTCAGGTAATCATAACCCGATTCCGTTGAGAAACTTGTGAACACGAGCCGGGTCATGGCACCGGGAGTGGAGGGGTTGATGGTCATGGTGAAATTCTCGCTGTCGGCATATTCCCCGGAGGCTCCGCCTGAGTCATAGAAAAAGCCTGTGCATGCTGTTATGCTTCCGTTCATCATATTGTACTCCGGGATGAGGCCGATCACCACCTGACGGGTCGCCTGATCCGTGTATTGACCGCTGGCTCCGCCTGCCAGGTCAACCATAAGGTCAACCGGGGTGCCCAGGGGTGTTGCTGCATCGGCAGTCACATTGAAAATGGCTTCTGCGGTTGCACCGGATGCCAGTGATCCTATACTGAAGCTGCTGCTGTTGAGCGTAAGGTAAGCGCTTGATCCGCCCGCAATTGCGAGGGTGGTATTCACGTTCGTAACCAGACTATGGCCGGTATTGGAGCATGGGATTACCAGAGCCGCAGTTTCACCCGGATCGAGGATACCATCGTTGTTACAGCCCGGGCCATTGTCGAGCACCGTGAGTGATCCGATCTCAGGTACCGGTGCATTGGCTGTCAGGCTGAAGTTCGACTCCCAGATATCATTTCCGTCTGTTGCCGACAGGGTAAACGATACCACATGCTGGTCGGGGATGTTGTCGGCTGTTACCACGGTATATCCACCGGGGATGCTCACTGTTTCATCCGGGGCAATGCTGCCGTACGATGCCTGGCTGTCGGTGACGGTGACAAAGGCATCTGCTGTTGAAAGGGTGGCCACAACATTTGCAGCGGTTTCGATGCCCACATTCCTCAGGGCAACCGAAAGCTGAAGGGATTCATCAAAATCGGGGTTTCCGTTGTTGTTGCCGCCCGGTTCCGGATCGCTGATGGTGACAGCATTGTACACAACATAGGGTCCTTCGGCCGGAATGACACTTACCACAGCCCGGTACCTGTAATAATTCTGTTTGGTTATAGTAACCACAACCTGATTGGGCGGAACCTGGGCGGGAATTATGATGTTAACCGGTGATCCCGTTCCTGTTCCGGTACCAATGATCTCGCCGTTTACGGTCAGCGCGATGAGTGATCCGGCATCGGCGGTTACACTGAAAGAGGTGGTGCCGGCAAACAGCACCGGGTTATGGAACACCGTGAGGGTTTGCGGAACTTCCGAATAAACGGTCAGGAAGGCATCACCGTGATGGTGAAAAAGATTGTAGGTTACCTCTTTGTTGCTGGTGTTGTATGGCCAGCCTGACTGGGCAAGAAAAATCTTACCGGCGGCATTCCCGAAGGCCGGCAACACCCCCCTCGATTCCGGAGTGGTGCCTTCGGCAGGCATAAAGTCGGGCCACATGTTGTCGTACATCCCCCATACATAGGTGTCATTCACAAAAGAGTACGATACTTCGGAAGCAGCCATGATACCCAGCGCCCCTGAATTGCTGCCATTGTGTGTGTAACGGTGGAATTTCTCTGCAAAGCATTCGCTGGAATAATTGTATTTTCCGGTAAGACAGTTGATCGACATGATGTAGGTGAGGTCGGTATTTACCAGACCATCGATGTTGGAACTTACGTAACTGGGTTCTCCCCAGCCGGTTTCCATGCCGTGGTCGCGGTGCTGAAGCATGAAAGCTCCGTTGTTGATGGCATTGTTAATGGCAGTGGCATTCCCTCCGGTCCAGTTTCCGAGGGTTTGAGGGGTGGATGGGATATAGCCAAGTCCGGAAGGGCCGAAGTAACTGACCACCGTGCTCGTGTTGGTGGCCGTTGACCATGGATCACTTGCAGGGTTGCCTCCGTAAACTTCATTGATGCGAACGGGGTTTTTACCCTGTACGTTTTTCCAGAAACCTCCGACGGTTTCCGAACAAATCTGGAACCAGCGTTCTGTCTGCCAGCCAAGCGCCGTAATCGGATGATCGTAGAAATCAGCACTCGTTGGCGGGTTGCGTTCATAATTCAGGAATTTGGTAACCATTACCTGGAGCTGAGCCGCATTGTTGGCTGTAATGCGTGCCATCACGATTTCAGGCAGGTGATCGCCATCCACATCCCCGTAAATATTGTCAGATACACAATAGTTGTCGTAAATCGGGGAAACCACCGAATTGGTGGCATCGGTTCCATAATCACCAAGAAGCAGAATGGCTGCCGGTGGAATGGTCCATGTATTGTAAGCATTGTTGATGTATGATTCTATGGCCGTAGTGGTGTTGCCTCCTACCTGATCCAGGGTCTTCACCAGGGTAAGTATGCCTTGTTCTGTTCTGAACCTCTTTATCGAATCGGCCCATTGTACAAAATCAGCTCCGGTGGGGGTAATGATCAGATACTCAGCCCCGGTTTCCTCTCCCGGACCTCCGGATGAAGTCCGGTTGTAATCCACCACAGGCAGTGCCTGAAGGTTGAGCAGGGCATCTTCAAGGATGGGATCCCACCAGCGGCTCCTCAGCCTGCTGTCACCAAACTGGCCATTGCCACCGGTAAAATTGATTTTAATCTTCAGGTCGCGGTAAACAATCAGCTCCCGGGTCACCGGATTGTACTGGAACGGGGTTATACCCAGCATCACGGCATCCACCCCCCTGATATTCATGTTGCCCGACAGTACCACAGGTTGCGACGGATAAAAG
>CALMDN010000090.1 GCA_937864935.1 uncultured Bacteroidales bacterium | reverse complement strand
TTGTTGCTTGTAAAAACGTTGTATCCCTTATCTTTCAGGAACATGATGTGCGGTTTCAGGAGGTCAATTTCGTCATCAACCCAGAGTATGGTTGCGTTTTCCATAGTCGATCTATGTGATTATTTACAGGGTGAATTCCGGGAACTAAAATCCTTACCTTTGCACCTAAAGATTGTTTCCCTGATCTATAATGCTGAAAGGGCTGTTTTATTTCAGCACGGAACTGATTTTTAACAAATTTTCGCTTTTACAAAGATACATTTTATCGTGGGTAGCCTTTCCCGGAATAAAAGAAAAATCATCAACGATCCGGTGTATGGTTTTGTAACCATCAGTTCTGAACTGTTGTTCGACCTGATTGAACACCCCTGGTTTCAGCGTCTCCGCCGGATACGGCAGCTCGGGATGACCGGTCTGGTTTACCCCGGAGCACTGCACACGAGGTTCCATCACGCCATCGGTGCCATGCACCTGATGCAGGAAGCCATAGAAACATTGAGGTTCAAGGGCATCGCCATCACCGATCAGGAAGCGGAGTCAACACTGATCGCCATCCTGCTGCACGACATCGGCCACGGCCCCTATTCCCATGCCCTCGAAAACAGCATTGTCAGCGGTACCACCCACGAAGAGATTTCGCTGCTCATTATGCAGCAGCTGAACCGGCAGTTTGACCACCGGCTGGAAGATGCCATTGCCATCTTTACCAACCAGTACCCGAAACGCTTCCTTCACCAGCTGGTTTCCAGTCAGCTCGACATGGACCGCCTCGATTACCTGAAACGGGACAGCTTCTACACAGGTGTTTCTGAGGGAGTTACCAATACCGAGCGCATCATCAAAATGCTGATGGTGCACAACGACGAACTGGTGGTTGAGGAAAAAGGAATTTATTCCATTGAGAAATTCATCGTTGCACGCCGACTGATGTACTGGCAGGTATACTATCACAAAACAGTGGTCGCTGCCGAAAATATGCTTATCCGTTTGCTGGCCAGGGCCAAGATGCTGGCTGAAACGGGGTATACGGTTTACGCAACGCCTGCTTTTGACTTTTTCCTGAAAAATACCTTCGGGAAAGAAGATTTTCAGAGCCAACCTGAACTGATCGAAAACTTTGCACTGCTGGATGATTATGATGTCTTCACTAGCATCAAATACTGGACCCACCATGACGACGCGGTGCTGTCAATCCTGAGCAATGCCCTGGTAAACAGACAGCTTTTCAGAATCGAACTACAGGATCGGCCATTTTCGGAAACAACCATTCTCGAAGTAAAATCTGCAATACTGAAAAACTATCCGGAAACCGATGCTGCCGGAGCAGAATACCTGCTGAGTTATGGCAGTATTACCAACAATGCCTACATTCCCGGAAACGATAAAATCAGCATACTGAAACGCGATGGCAGTATCACCGATATTGCTGTTTCCTCTGATCAGCTGAACATTTCACTGCTCACCAATGCAGTTACCAAGTACTTTCTTTGTTACCCCAAAAACATAATTACCTGATTTTATGTTTTAAACAAAAATCAGCAATCTGAACAACCTTTGCAACCAACCATCACCAACCATCAAAAAATTTTACTACCCACATGAAATTCACTGCCGGCCAGATTGCAGCCATGATCAACGGAACCGTTGAAGGCAACCCTGAAATTCAGGTCCACAAACTTTCGAAAATTGAGCAGGGCGAGCCTGGTTCGATCACCTTTCTCGGCAATCCCAAATATGCCCAATACCTCTATCAGACGAATGCTTCAGTGATTATTGTAAACAGTGATTTCACGCCTGAGAAGCCGCTTGAGGCCACCCTGATCAGGGTTGAGAATGCCTATACTGCCTTTGCCATGATGCTGGATGCCTACAACCAGATAAAGCAGAACAAAACAGGTGTTTCAAAGCAATCCTGCATTGCAGAAACTGCCACCATCGGTGAAAACTGCTACATTGCCGAGTTTGTCAGCATCGGGGAAAATGTTGTTGTGGGGAACAACGCAAAGATATATCCCGGATCGGTAATCGGTGACAATACAACAGTCGGCGACCATACCGTGATTTACGCCGGAGTTAAGATATACAGCGATTGCAGCATCGGATCCGGGTGTACCCTGCATGCCGGGGTGGTGATCGGGGCTGATGGTTTCGGTTTTGCCCCGCAAAGCGACAACCAGTATCAGAAAGTGGCCCAGATTGGCAATGTTATCATCGAAGACAATGTTGAAATCGGCGCCAACACCACCATCGACCGGGCAACTTTGGGTTCTACCATCATCCGTAAAGGAGTGAAAATTGACAACCTTATACAGATTGCCCACAATGTTGAAATTGGCGAAAATACTGTTATTGCCGCGCAATCGGGAATTGCCGGTTCAGCCAGAATCGGAAAAAACTGTATGATTGCCGGACAGGTGGGCATCATCGGACACCTTGAAGTCGGGGATAATGTTAAGATTGCAGCGCAATCCGGAATTTCAACCTCCGTTCCGGCCAACTCCATCCTTATGGGAAGTCCGGCTTTTGATATCTCCGCCTACCGTAAGGCTTATGTGCATTTCCGTAACCTGCAGAAACTCAACGATCGTGTGAACAAACTCGAGAAGGAAGCCGGAAAACAATGAGCTGACTATACGACACCTATGTAACTAATTATCTATCTGTGTATTAGAGATTACTTAGCGGATTAAAAAAAACGCTAAATTTGCCAGCCGTATGACAGAAAAACAGAAGACACTGAAAGAGCCCGTTTCGATTTCCGGAGCAGGCCTTCACACTGGTCAGGAAGTAACCATTACTTTCAGGCCAGCCCCTGAGAACCATGGATTCAAATTCCGCCGGGTTGATATGCCGGGACAGCCTGTGATTGATGCAGATGCCGATTATGTTACCGACACCTCACGGGGCACCAGCCTTGAGCACAACGGAGTCAAGGTCAGCACTGTGGAGCATGCCCTGGCTGCACTCACTGGTATGGACCTCGACAATGTGCTGATTGATCTCGACTGTGTCGAGACGCCCATCCTTGACGGCAGCTCCAGGTATTATGTTGAAGCCATTCAGAAAGCAGGTATTGTAGAGCAGAATGCTGAACGCAAATATTTCATAATCAATGAAGTATTGCGGTTCTCCGACCCTGAAAAGAAAGTGGAGTTGTTGATTCTTCCCGATGAAACCTACAAGGTATCGGTGATGATCGACTATGATACCAATGTTTTGGGAACCCAGAATGCACACCTGAGCCACATCAACGATTTTGCAGGGGAGATCAGCTCATGCCGCACATTTGTGTTTCTGCATGAACTGGAATACCTGATACAGAACAACCTGATCAAGGGTGGTGACCTGAGCAATGCCATCGTTTTTGTAAACCGGCTGATCGATCAGGAAGAACTTGACCGGCTGGCCAAGTTTTTCAACAAACCCAGGGTTGAGGTCCTCAAGGAAGGCATACTCAACAACCTTGAACTGCATTTCACCAATGAACCGGCCCGCCACAAACTGCTTGATGTTGTGGGCGATCTGAGTCTGGCCGGAACCCGTATCAAGGGGCATGTAATTGCCAGCAGACCGGGCCATACAGCCAATACCAGTTTCGCAAGAATTCTGAAACACCATATTAAGAATGAGCTTGCACAACCCGATGTGCCTCAGTACGATCCGACCAAGCCTCCGCTGTTCGACATCAACCAGATCAGGCGCCTGCTCCCGCATCGCCCCCCATTCCTTCTGGTTGACAAGATTTTAAGTATGAGCGATCACGATGTGCTCGGCCTGAAGAATGTAACCATGAACGAAGGTTTCTTCGTGGGTCATTTTCCTGAAGAGCCGGTGATGCCTGGTGTTCTGATCGTGGAAGCCATGGCTCAGACCGGTGGCA
>CALMDN010000089.1 GCA_937864935.1 uncultured Bacteroidales bacterium | reverse complement strand
CAAACATAACAAGATCAGTGAAATACACAGCATTTCTCTGGATATGCAGGCATTTCCTGCTGCCAGCCAGCACGGGGCGCGGCCGGTCATCGGTAATTCAGGGGTATACTTCATCAAAAATGGCCTGTTCATCTATTTTGTTTCCCGGCTTTTCACGGCAGTTTTAGTTTTGATGCCCTGAACTGCCCCCATGACCGAAAAACTTTCCCTGCCGATGAAAACACCTGCTTTTCTGACTGCTGTTGTCGTCCTTTCGCTTTTCTTCAACCCCGCCCGGGCCCAGCCCCTGGAGTTCAGCTTCAACAACCCGGGCAACCAGTGCTATTTCAATTACCTCTGCTTCAGTCAGCACGATATTTACCACAGCAACCGGCAGCCTTTCCTCTTCATGGTCGGGAAACCGGGAGAAACCCCCATGGCAGTTTTCGAAAGGGATACCCTGCACACCCTGCAGGCCTTTGCGAACTACCTTTTTGTCTACCTCCCTTCGCGGGGAAGTTCGCCCCAGTCGAAGCTCCAGTGCCTCGAAGCCATGGCCAGCCTGCTTACATTCCACTTTCAGTACGGCAACGCCAATCTCTTTCTTCAGGTTGACGATCCGGCGATTACCCCTGCGGACATCGCCATGATGCGCCTCGACAAAACATTCAAAACCATAAGGCTTGCTTCAGCGGCTCCGGCCGACACTGCCATCGCAGTTAAACCGGAGGCAGTCTTCCGTGAAACAGCCATCAATTACGACCTGGCAGATGCCAGAGAGACCGACGAATCGGGCAACTTCTATATCGATGAAACGGTAGATGCTTCAGACGAAACGGAGGAATTTACCAAACCCCGCAAAACCTATTTCGGCAAACCACAGACATTCAACTATACCCTTACCGGGATCATCCGCGACAAAGCCACCGGGGAAGCCCTGCCTTTTGCAACCGTTCAGGTGAAGGGGACCACCATGGGCAGCACCGCCAATGCCGATGGCTTTTTCACCATGGTGAAAGTCCCCTCCGATACCAGCGTGCTGGTGGTTCAGTACATGGGTTACGACCGCACGGAGGTCTTCCTCACCCCCTTTATGCCGAAGAAAAACCTCACCATAGAGCTCCGTCAGTCAGCCTATACCCTCAAAGCGGTCTCCATCGTCGGCAGAAAGGAGGAGGTGGTACTGGCAGGAAGGGCCGAGGTGAGTTCCGTAAAGATGACCCCACGCAAAATGGAGCAGTTGCCCGGACTGGGCGAAAAGGACATCATGCGCTCCTTTCAGCTGATGCCGGGCATCAGTGCCGCCAACGAGTCATCCTCGGGTTTGTATGTCAGGGGTGGCACCCCTGACCAGAACCTGGTGCTGTACGATGGTTTTACTGTTTACCATGTCGACCACCTCTACGGCTTTTTCAGTGCTTTCAATGCCAATGCCATCAAGGATGTCCAGCTTTACAAGGGGGGATTCGAATCGAGGTTCGGCGGGCGCCTCTCCAGCGTTACCGAAATCACCGGCAAAGACGGGAATCAGAAGAAATTCAACGTTGGGGGCGACATCAGCCTGCTGAGCATGAACCTCTTCGCCGAAGTGCCATGTGGGGAGAAATTCAGCTCGGTGGTTACCTTCCGGCATTCCTACAAAGGTGCCCTGTATGATGCCATCTTCAAAAAGTTCAACGGCAGCAGCGATCAGGACGATCAGCCTGTGATGGGCCCCGGAGGGCGGCAGGTTCAGGAAGCGGAAGCAACCAACTACTTTTACGACCTCAATGCCAAGGTTACCTATCGCTTCAGCGACAAAGACCAGCTCTCGCTCAGCCTTTACAACGGTACCGATAAGCTCGACAACAGCTCCGATGTGAGTGCCGGTGGATTCGGGGGCGGCGGTCGCGATTTCAACATGAACACCACCGACCTTACCCGCTATGGCAATACCGGCACCAGCCTCCGCTGGGCCCGCCGCTGGAACGGAAAACTGATCGGCAATACCGTAGCCAGCTACTCCAACTACTTCAGCGACCGCGATCGCACCTCAGAACGTACCATTGAGGTGGACGATGTGGAAACCACCACCCGCATGGGGGTGATCGAAAACAACGATCTGCGCGATTACAGCCTCAAATCCGACTACCAGTGGGATATTTCGCGGCATACACAGCTTCAGTTCGGGTTTGCCGGCACTTACTACGACATCAACTACAGTTATGCCCAGAACGATACCTCAAATGTGCTTGAAAAACAGAACCAGGCCCTCCTCGCAACTACCTATCTGCAGACCAGAATCAAGCTACTGGAGGATAAACTGCTGCTCCTGCCGGGTCTCAGGGGCAGCTTTTTTGAATCAGCAGGCAAGCTTTATTATGAGCCGCGCTTCCTCTTCAGTTACAACCTCACCGGGAAACTCAGCCTCAAGGCGTCAACCGGAAAGTATTACCAGTTTGTAAACCGGGTAACCCGTGAAGACATTCTGTCGGGAAGCCGGGATTTCTGGTTGCTGAGCGACAATACCGCTGTGCCGGTCAGCTCGGCCATTCACTGGATTGCCGGGCTTTCGTATGAGGACAACAGCTACCTCTTCAGTGCCGAAGCCTACTACAAAGAGCTTTCCAACATCACCGAATACTCCCTGCGTTTCAACAGCTCGCCCATGGGGGTGAGTTACGACGAAAATTTCTACAGCGGAACCGGCAAGGCCAGGGGTCTTGAACTGCTCGCACAACGCAAGGCAGGCAACCTCAACGGATGGCTGAGTTATACCCTGGGGGAAGCCCGCAACCGTTTTGAGGTCTACAGCCCTGCTTTCTACCCGGCCAACCAGGATGTAACCCATGAATTCAAAGCAGTCGGCCAGTTCAGGTACAAGCGGTGGGACTTCTCGGCCACCTGGATTTTTGCAACAGGACGCCCCTATACTGCCCCTTCCGGAGCCTATACCATTACCCTGCTCGATGGCACCGAACAGGAGTTCTTTACGGTTACCGAAAAAAACAGCATACGGCTGCCCGATTACCACCGCCTTGACCTTGCCGCCAATTACAAACTGCTCAAAGGCATGAAAGGCGAGCGCAAACGCCGCGAAATCGGCTATATCGGGCTCTCCCTCTTCAATGTGTACAACCGCACCAATGTGTGGTACAAAACATTTACCATCGAAGACGGCAGCATCCTCGAAACCAACGTCAACTACCTGGGCCTCACCCCCAACCTCACCCTCTCGCTGAAGTTCAGATAGGGGAGTGTTAGCCGCAGGTTCCAACAAGAAAAACTCAAAATCATGAACATAACATTCCTGAGTAAACCCCGGATTGCGCTGGTAAGCGTCCTCCTCGTACTGACCACCGCCTGCAGCGACGATTCCGGCAGTGCCTTTACCGATTTCCCTGTGGTGGAGGCCTACCTGCTGCCCGGCGACTCGGTGGCGGTAAAAATCAGCCGTCAGCTCCCTTTTTCAACCGACGTGGTATATTCAGCCGACGATATCGAAAACCTCAGTGTAAGCCTCACCATTCAGGGATCGGCCATGTTGCTGACACCGGGCGACAGTGGCTGGTATTACGGCTACAGGCCGGGGCTGAGTGAGGGAGATTCGCTGCGGCTCTCCTTCACCTTTGATGAACGGCCGGTCACCGCTTTCACCTACATACCTTCCAAACCTTCCAACCTCGCTCAGACGGCTTCGAAAATGTACGTTCCCCGCATGGACAGCACCTCAGGCCCCGGCAGCATGGGCAGCATGAGCGACCCGGTTTCCATCACCTGGGACAATGAGGATGCCTCCTACTACATGGTGGTGGTCGAAAACATCGAGGAAACACCTGACCCCATCCGGGACTTCGGCGATGAGGAACCGCCCGGCAACCGCTTCCGCAAATCACCCACCACTTCTGCCACCGAGATGATCAGGCCCTTTGATTTTGAATACTTCGGCCGGCACCGGGTCATTGTTTTCCATGTGCTCCCCGATTATGCCACCCTCTACGAACAAAGCACCAACAGCTCGCTCAACCTGCGCAACCCTTCCACCAGCATCACCAATGGATATGGCATCTTTACCGGATTGAATTCCGACACCCTTTTCATCAATGTGATTGAGAGTACGTCGAAGTGAGACGGAGGTCGGTGAGAATGTGATGGAAACGTAAGCAAAATCTCAATTTCCCATTCCCCCATCCCTCTTCCCTCGTCCCTCTTCACTCGTCCCTCGTCCCTCGTCCCCCGTCCCTTTTCAGCGTCCCTCGTCCCTTTTCAGCGTCC
>CALMDN010000088.1 GCA_937864935.1 uncultured Bacteroidales bacterium | reverse complement strand
AAACGAAACGTAAAGGGCGAATTTGCCGAAATGCTTCTCCGGTTTCAGGATTCCGCGGTAGACATCAATGGTATAGCTGAGCGACTGAAATACAAAGAACGAAATCCCGACAGGAAGCAGGATATGAAATAGAGGGAACGATGCCCCGCTCCCGGAGGCAGACAGTATCGCATTGAAGCTTTCGGAGAAAAAATTCAGGTACTTGAATCCGGCCAGCATGCCGAGGTTGACCAGCAGGCTGATCACCAGCCATTGTTTTTTCTTCTGCTTTGTGGTTGCGGCATCCATGCCGAGCGCCATCAGGTAATCCACCCCGGTGGTGAATAGAATCAGCAGTGCGTATTCCGCTTTCCAGCACATGTAAAAGAAATAGCTGGCTGCAAGCAGCAGCAGCCACCTCCACCTTACCCGGATGGTAAAGTACAGGACAACAACGAGGGGAAGAAATAACAGGTATTCTAAAGAGTTGAAGAGCATGGGTTACCGTGGTTCCTCCTGCAAATTAACGCAATTTCGGCGAAATGGGACGACTGGATCAGGAAATGCCCTTGCAACGAAACCCTGCTGATTGACAGGGGCTCCGTTAAACACAACTTGCTTTCCCGGCATAAGCATTACCCCAGTCATATATTTTCTAACTTTGTGCCGGCATTCCACACCCATAGTGCTGATGAGGCAACCAGACCAGAAACAAGCGACCAATGATGCTCCGATGTTCTTTATCATCGGACGGCCCCGATCTGGTACGACCATGCTGCGGATGCTGTTTGAAGCCCACCCCAATGTGGTCATTCCTCCCGAAAGCCCTTTCATCATCAGTCTGTATAAAAAATATGGTAAAATTACCCGCTGGGATGAACCTGTGATCCGGCGCTTTGCTGCTGACCTGCTGAAACAGCGTTATTTCGACAAGTGGCTGGTGACGGAGCAGAAGCTGATGGCCCTGCTGCAGAATGCCGGCGGAGAAACCACCTTTCAGGCCATGGTTAAGCAGGTATGCCTGACGTATGAATCCGTTTATGAAAAAAGCGGAATAAAGCTCATCGGTGACAAGAACCCGTATTATTCACTCTATATCAACCGCATTCACAAACTGTTTCCTGCAGCAAAAATCATCCACCTCACCCGCGACTACCGCGACAATTACCTCTCGCTCACCAATGTGAATTTTGAGGTTCCGATTGTGCCGCTGGTGGTGTACCGCTGGAAATTTGCCTGGCGACTGGCGTACAGGCTCAGAAAGCAGCACCCCGGGCTGGTATACCCATTGCGTTACGAAGACCTGGCCGCCAACCCGGAAGCGGAGTTCGGCAAGCTGTGCGATTTTCTCGGCATTCACTTCGACCCTTCGGTGATGAAGTTTTATGAGAAAAAACCTGAAGTTGAGAAGGCATACGCCGGTTCCAACGACATCAGTATTATACACAAAAGCCTGCTCAACCCGATTTCGACATCGCGCATGAACCTGTGGAAAACACAGATGACCCCAAAGCAGATCCGCATGGCCGATGCGGTGGCCGGAAAAACAGGGGCACTGGCTGGTTATACACCCCAATACCCCGGTTTCAGCCTGGGGATCTGGTTGCAGACCATTCCCATGCAGGTATATGGGTGGCTGATGTACCGCATGCTTTTGCTGGGCGACCACCTGCCTTACCACCTGAGAAATACACTGGGCCGTTTGCTGGGAATTTTCCTCAAACTCTACTGGAAATTCAATCAGCGGAAGGTGAAGCCGTTGAGGTAGAAGTGTTAATTTCAATTCCGCCAATGAGTCCGGTCAGCCAGCTGTTAATCTTCGGGCAGGGCCATCGCACCACTCCCGTGATCCCGCTGCAGCATTCATAGGAAACAAGCAATCTGTTACCTCAGATTCTTTTGGGTTTCCGAATACTTTTCTCGCCGTTTAATTATATCTCCGGACCGGGGTTTAACCTACCCCTTCAGGGCGATATTGTCTGTTCTTTTCCGCGTTCCCGGGGCGCTGCCCCGGGCTTTTCTATGCTGCCCTTTCAGGGCGCAACTTATTGTGCATAAAATAAACTTATTGCATTTTTCCAAAGCTTGCCCGATCTGACGGCAGTCATTCATCCACAAATGAGCTTTTCTCATTACTCACTACTCATTTCTTTTCTTTACTCCGAGCTCCGGCCTCATTTATCCCCTGATCCCTATTAAAAGTAAGCGAAACTCCCGGAGTTTCCTATTTTTGCACGGCATTCTAATATACGCTTTTATGGCCCTTGAGAATTTCATTACCGGCAGCATCACCGATGCCGACTCCTATCACTTTACTATCCCCGAAATACTGAAAATAAGGGCCGAACAGACACCCGATGAAACGGCCTACATTTTTTTAAGGGACGGTGATGAAGATGAAGAACGGATAACAAACGGTGAACTCTACCGTTTGTCGGTTTCCATTGCTGCATCGGTTATTCAGACAGGAAATGCCGGAGCTCCGGCACTGATGCTCTTTGCTCCCGGTCTCGATTTTATTACCTCTCTATATGCCTGTTTTTATGCCGGGGTGGTGGCTGTTCCGGCCTATCCGCCAAGGAAAAACCGTTCGCTCGAAAGAATCAGGGTGCTGGTTGCCGATTCAGGTGCCGGCATTGTACTGACAACTTCCGACATCTACCAGACTTTCGAGCGCTCTTTTTCTGACCTTGAAGAGCTGAAGAAACTTACCTGGATTTGTGTTGACAAAACAGAACAGATTGCTGACCAGAATGATTTCAGAATGAATCATCCGGATCCCGCGTCAGTTGCGCTGTTGCAGTATACTTCAGGATCAACCGGCCAGCCTAAGGGTGTAATGGTGAAACATGTCAACATAACCCGCAATCTTGAGTTTATCCGCCGTAGTTTCAGTTTGTCGCGCAAAACGGTTTCGGTTACCTGGCTGCCCAGTTTTCACGACATGGGCCTGATTGATGGCGTGATCGGACCGGTTTATAACGGGTACCCTGGTGTTATCATTCCTCCGGTAGCCTTTATTCAGAAGCCTGTGCGCTGGCTCAGGGCCATAACCCGATACCGGGGAACGCATGCCGGCGGTCCCAATTTTGCCTTTGATCACTGTGTGGAGGCAATTGCCCCTGAAGAGCGCGAAGGCCTGGATTTGTCGTCAATCGATACCCTATACTGCGGAGCAGAACCCATCCGCAAGACTACCTTTGACCGGTTTGTTGAAATCTATGCTGATTACGGCTTCAGACCCGGGATGTTGTATCCCTGTTACGGAATGGCTGAGACCACGCTGATCATCTCCGGTCCTGAAGCGGGCAGGGGAGCTGTCAACCTGTGTGTTTCGGGCAACGCCCTTGAGAAGAATCAGGTTAAGATTGCGCAGGAGAATGAACCCGATGCCCGTCACCTGGTGGGCGTTGGTCATGCATGGATAGATACGGAAATCTGCATCACAGATCCTGAGACCCACCACAGATGCAGCAACGATGTGGTAGGGGAGATCTGGGTGAAAGGCTCCATCGTCACGGCAGGATACTGGAACAAACCGGAGCAGACAGGGGTGACCTTTGCAGCACAACTGAAAGGTGGTTCGGGTGAACCATGGATGCGGACGGGCGACCTGGGATTTATCCACAACGGGGAACTGTATATCACCGGAAGGCTGAAAGACCTGATCATCCTTCAGGGCAGAAATTATTATCCTCAGGATATTGAATATGTTGCCGAAAACAGCCATCCCGCGCTGCGGGCCAATGCCAGTGCTGCCTTCCCTGTTGAGATCGGAGAAGCTGAAAGACTTGTGATTGTGGCGGAGGTGGAACGCTCGGCCCTGCGCGATCTGAATACCGAAGAGGTCTGTTCAGCCATACGGCAGCAGGTAGCTGAAGAGTTCGAACAGGAAGTGTATGCCATTCAGCTGCTGAGAACAGCCAGTATTCTGAAAACCTCCAGCGGTAAGATACAGCGGAAGGCCTGCCGCTCCGGGTTTCTCGAGAAAACGCTGCAGGTGGCCGGAGAATCGTTCCTCTCAGAAACAACACAGCCTGAAGTTCCCGGGCAGAATCTGGATATCACCACCTTGCAGGCATGGCTGATGGCCTGGATTCACATCAACCTCAAGGTTCCCTTCGACCGCATCGATCTGTTGAAACCCATTTCCGTTTACGGGCTCAATTCTATGAAAGCCGTTCAGTTGCAACAGGATGTTCTCGACCGCTACGGGGTGAATGTTCCACCGTATGTTTTTTTTGACAGGATCACGGTTAAGGAGCTGAGTGAAAGGGCGTTTGCAAAAATTGAGGAAGGTCAGTGATTCTATTGCAAAGGCGCAGGATACAGGCATGGAGCATGGAGCATGGAGCATGGAGCCTGACCTGTGACAAGGGGACAAGGAGACAAGGAGACAAGGAGAATTTCGTTACCGGACGTTCGCGCATCTTATTTTCTGACCTGTCTGCATGGGCAAACAGGCAGGTGCGTGTGAACGGAGGAGCAAGGAGCATTGAATTACCCGTGCATTCTCAGAAATTCGGAATTCGAAATTGAAATCTATCCCTCATCCGATTTCCTTACTTTTGCTCAACCTGAAATTATAAGATAACTCTATTGGC
>CALMDN010000087.1 GCA_937864935.1 uncultured Bacteroidales bacterium | reverse complement strand
TTCAATCGATTTATATATTTCTGATTTACAACACATTACCTTAACCAGCAGAAAGATCCGGTAAAATACCATCTTAAAAATATGAAAATCAAGGCTTTAAACTAAGTAGAACAGATTTATGTATAAAACCTACCGAGCAATACGGAGATTGTTGTAGCATTTTCATGAATAAAACGGGGGAAAATTCAGGGGAAAAGCGGGGTGAATCCATGAATTTTCATGAAGTTATGAACAGAAAATCATGCTCCCTGAATCTTCCGCATTCGATTGCGGAAACAGAGTATTCGGTGATGCAATGTAGCTTATCTTTCTGGTTTAGAATTTCATAGCACTGAATGGCGCCAAAAGCAGGCAGTTATTTATACACAACGGTAGTTTGAATTTTAAATTATATATTACCTTTGTGTACTTTGCCGGAAAGCAAAACCGGAATCAGGGATAAAACAAGTACATTATCTAAATCTTCGGATATGTCATTAACCAAAAAAACAAGTGACCTCAAAAAGAGGATGCGTGATGCTTTGATGGGTGGTGGCCAGGTAGCTATTGAGAAGCAGAAAGCAACGGGAAAAATGACTGCCCGTGAGCGAATCATAGCGCTGGTTGACCCTAAATCGTTTCACGAGTACGACCTGTTTGTTGAACATGCAGGTAAAGACTTTAATATGGGCGACAAGTACCTTCCAGGGGATGGAGTAATTACAGGTACCGGAACCATCAATGGTTATCCCATTTGTATTTATGCACAGGATTTTACAGTAGCAGGAGGATCACTTGGCTGGATGCATGCCAAGAAAATCACCAAGATTATGGACCATGCCATGAAGCTGAAGGTTCCCATTATCGGAATCAACGACTCAGGGGGTGCACGTATCCAGGAAGGGGTGAATTCGCTGGCAGGTTATGGTGAGATTTTTTACCGCAACACACAGGCTTCCGGGGTCATTCCGCAGATCAGCGTGATTCTTGGTCCCTGCGCCGGGGGGGCAGTATATTCACCGGCCCTTACCGATTTTGTATTTGTGGTCGACAAGATCTCAAAGATGTTTATCACCGGTCCGGAAGTTATCAAAACAGTGCTTGGTGAAGAGATCTCAATGGAAGAACTGGGGGGAGCCCGCGTTCAGAGTGAAATCACCGGCAACGCCCATTTTTTTGCTGAAAGTGAAAATGAGTGTTTTGAACAGATCAAGACACTCTGCAGTTTTATTCCCTGGAACAACATCAAGAAGGCCGAGCCTTTCCCAAAGAAACCACCCCGCACCCGGAATTACAACATTGAGAGCATATTTCCAACCAATCCCCGTCAGCCATATGATGTAAAGGATGTAATCAGATCCATCGTTGATGATTCTGAATTCTTTGAAGTTCAGGGGATGTTTGCGGCCAACATTGTTATTGGCTTTGCCCGTCTCAACGGAAATACTGTCGCTTTAGTGGCCAACCAGCCCTTGGTTATGGCCGGAGTACTCGACGTGGATTCCTCCGATAAGGCAGCCCGCTTTATCCGTTACTGCGATGCCTTTAATGTTCCTTTGGTTACACTGGTTGACCTTCCCGGATACCTTCCCGGTGTTGATCAGGAGCATGCCGGAGTTATCCGTCACGGAGCCAAGGTATTGTATGCCTATTCCGAAGCAACGGTTCCCAAAATGACCGTGATTCTGCGCAAAGCCTATGGCGGAGGGTATATTGCCATGTGCTCAAGTCACCTGAGGGCTGACTTTGTCTTTGCCTGGCCAACGGCTGAAATTGCGGTAATGGGACCTGAGGGTGCTGCCAACATCATCTTCCGCAATGAAATCAAGAATGCTGAGAACCCTGAGGAGATGCGCAAGCAGAAAATCAAGGAATACAAAGAGAAGTTTGCAAATCCGTTCGTTGCAGCGGCTTATGGCTATGTTGACGCGGTCATTGAACCAGCCGAAACCCGAAACATGCTGATTCATGCACTCGAGATATCTGCCGAAAAAGTTGAGATCCGCCCGAATAAGAAACATGGTATTCCACCTTTTTAATTCACATCTATGGAAGAAAACAATGATTCTCCGGCTTTTAAAATGATCATCATCGACAATGTGAAGTACAAAACTTTGCTTACCAAAAAATTCATGGCACGCAAGGTATACGAACCAGCCGATTTCAACAAGGTTTATTCGTTTATCCCGGGTACCATCCTCAAGGTTTTCGTTAAGGAAGGTGCCAAGGTTAAACAGGGAACAAAACTACTTGAACTGGAGGCCATGAAAATGGTGAACATTATCACGGCCGGGGTTGATGGGGTTGTTACCAAAATCAATGTTAAAACCGGAGATATGGTTCCAAAGAACCACCTGCTGGTTGAGATGAACTGAGCCGAAACAAAATACCTGAAAGCCTGCAGACCATTGCAGGCTTTTTTTTTGCCCTGAGTTACCTGATCAGCCGATGAGCCCCTGATTGAATTCGCTGAAAGTCAGGTTGCCTTCTTCAATAAAATCAAGAATTTCGGTCCGGCCCAAACCGGTTTCAGAGGAAGAAATGAACACAGTCGGCAGCTCTTCCCAATCGGCTGACAAACGGTTTCTGAAGGCGGCTGTGTTTGAAGCCAG
>CALMDN010000086.1 GCA_937864935.1 uncultured Bacteroidales bacterium | reverse complement strand
TGGATATTCCACGGAACTTCAGCATGGCAGCGGCTTACCTTCTGAAATATCAGGGAGAAACCATCGTAGTGAGTGATCAGGCGATCATCAATGCTTCATCAGCTCTGGCGAAAAACACAGGCCTGTTCGCTGAACCTGCTGCTGCAGCTGCTTTTGCAGGCTATGAAGCCTATTCATGGCAGAACCGCCTTCCCGAAGCCTCAGTGAATGTTGTTCTGCTCACCGGAAGCGGACTGAAGGACCTGAATGCTGTTCAGTCGTTGCTGAACATCCCGGGTCCGGTAAAGCCTGACATAGCTGCTGTTGAATCGTTTCTGAAAGACAAAATCTGAACTCTCATGGTACAATTTAACCTGAATGGCAATCCTGTCAATTATAAGGGGAACCCTGAAACGAGACTCCTGCACTTCCTGAGAAATGAACGGGGAATTACTTCTGTGAAAGATGGTTGTTCCTGTCAGGGGGCCTGTGGTGCCTGTCTTACAGAGATCAACGGCGAAGCAAGACTGTCGTGCATGACCCCGATGGGAAAACTTGAAAATGCAGAGGTTCATACGCTGGAAGGCATACCGGAAGAGATCAGGGATGTTTTGGCCAGTGCCTTTGTTGAAAAAGGGGCGGTTCAATGCGGTTTCTGCACCCCCGGGTTCCTGATGCGCACAAAGATTCTTCTTCAGAAAAACCCACAGCCCACCCGAGATGAGATAAAAAAGGCACTCAGCCTGAATTTGTGCCGGTGTACCGGTTACGTGAAAATCGTGGATGCCATTGCAGAAGCTGCCAGTCGCCTGCTTCCGGACCATGTGCCTGAGAAAAGGGAACCATCAGCTAAGGTTGGTGACTCTTACCCCAAATATGAGGCCTATGAGATGGCTGCCGGCAAACGAAAATTTGTGAATGACCTCCATTTCGACGGGATGCTTTACGGAGCGTTGCGGTTTTCTGAACATCCCAGGGCACTGATAAAAGAAATTAACCTTAGCAGAGCCCTTCAGGTTAAAGGGGTTGTCAGGATATTCACTGCAGGGGATGTTCCGGGCGACCGCTATGTTGGCCTGATCATTAAAGACTGGCCGCTGATGATCGGCATCGGTGAAACCTCCCGTTACATCGGCGATGTATTGGCCGGAGTGGTTGCAGAATCTGCTGAAATCGCGAGGGAAGCGACCTCTTTGATTGATGTCACCTATGAGGTTCTGCCCCCGGTGACAGACCCGCACGAAGCCATTAAAACCGATTCTCCGAGGGTCCATCCCGATCGTGAGAACCTGCTGGAGACCTGCAGGGTTTATCGTGGCGGAGATGCAGATGAACTACTAAAAGGTTCCGCTTTTGTTGCCAAAGGCCTTTACCAGACCCAGCGGATTGAACATGCTTTTCTCGAAACCGAAGGGGCTGTAGCCTTGCCGGATAATGATGGAGTGCATCTCTATTCAAACGGACAAGGCATTTATGTTGACCGCAGACAGGTAGCCTCTCTGCTGGGACTTCCGGAAGAAAAGGTGAGGGTGACTTTGGTTTCTACCGGTGGTGGTTTCGGAGGAAAGGAAGACCTTACGGTTCAGGGACACGCTTCCCTGTTTGCATGGATGCTGAAACGCCCCGTAAAAGTTGTACTGAGCAGGGAAGAATCTATCAGGATGCACCCGAAACGGCACCCTGTAACCATGGATATAGCCGTTGGCTGTGATAAAGACGGTCGGCTGACCGGACTGAAGCTTTATGCCGTAGGTGATTCGGGTGCGTATGCCTCGGTGGGCACCAAGGTGATGGAAAGGGTGGCCGGACATGCTACCGGAGCTTACCACTTTCCCTGTGTCAATCTGGAAGCACTCACCGTTTACACCAACAACATCCCCAGTGGTGCCATGCGCGGATTCGGGGCGAACCAGGTTGGCTTTGCCCTGGAAGGCTGCCTGGATGATCTGTGCAGACAAGGAAACTTCGACCGGTGGCAGTTCCGCTACAACAATGCCCTTACCGAAGGAAAGATGACAGCTACCGGCCAGATACTCAAGGGCGGGGTGGGCGTCAGGGCAACGCTGGAAGCCATCAAACCCTGGTATGACAAATCCCGCATCAAAGGGCTGGCCTGCGGCATCAAGAACAGCGGCGTAGGTAACGGAATGGCCGACTCCAGCGAGGTAATCATCAGCATAATTTCAGAAAGCAAGGTACATCTGCAACATGGATGGACGGAAATGGGTCAGGGTGTGCATACGGTTGCGCGTCAGGTATTGTTTGAAGAAACCGGCATCAATCCAGAAATTGTGGAAGTATCGGTTGACAGCAGTGCAGGGATACCTACCGGCATGACCACCTCTTCAAGGGCAACCGCCCTGCTGGGCAATGCCATTCTTGACGCATCGGAACAAATCCGTGAAGACCTGAAAATCCACACTTTGAAAGAACTCTCAGGAAAATCGTACAAAGGGAGTTTTTCCTACAACCTGACAACCAAACCCGGGGCTGACACAGAGGAAATCATTACCCATTTTGCCTATGGTTATGCCACCCAAATGGTGGTCTTAAACGATTCCGGTGAAATTGAGGTCGTTTACGCTGCCCACGATGCAGGGAAAATCATGAACCCGGTGATGTTTGAAGGACAGATTGAAGGAGCCGTACATATGGGACTGGGCTATGCCTTATCAGAAGATCTGCCGATGTGCGACGGACAGCTTGTTTCTGCGAAAATGCGTGATCTGAAAATTCTCAGGGCAAAGGATATGCCGGAGATCGTGGTGTTGGGTGTTGAAGTCAAAGATCCGGTCGGGCCTTACGGTGCAAAAGGACTCGGAGAAATAGGGCTGGTGCCTACGGCTGCTGCGGTAGCAAACGCGTTCACAGATTTTGACGGAAAAAGGAGGTTTGAGTTACCTTTGAAAAAGGACGAATGAGGAATGTAGAATGACGAATGACGAATGACGAATGACGAATGTAGAATGTAGAATGACGAATTAGGATTGAAGTATGAAGAATGAAGAATAAGCTTGGAATGGACAAAATTTGTAACTTCAAAGTGTCTTTAATTTTTAATCATGAGTATAGAACAGCTTAAACAACGGTACAAGGAATTCGCTATCAGTGTGGCTGAATTAATAAGGGAATTGCCGGTTAACAGTATCAATATTCCTTATTGCAATCAGTTAATCCGTTCATCGAGTTCATCGGCTGCAAATTACCGGGCGGCATGCCGGGGGAAATCGACACCCGATTTTATCAACAAACTCAAAATCGTTGAAGAGGAATTGGATGAATCAATCTTCTTTATGGAATTACTTTCCCACTTCAATTCTGACTTTAAAGAGAAAATCATCGCTCTTATAAATGAAGGCAATGAACTTCTTGCCATAACAGTTCAATCAATCAAAACCTCCAGAATCAAACAAAAAATCAACAAATGAATTACAGGAAAACAAATGTCCGAATTTGAAAACCAATCCCTTATTCGTCATTCGTAATTCGTAATTCGTAATTCGTAATTCGTAATTCGTAATTAAACAAATTTCTAATGTCAATCCTCCTAACCAACGGCATTTACATCCATTCCGAAACCCTGGAATTCACCGAAACCAATATTCTTGTCGGAGAAGGCGATGATGGGGGAGTCAGTTTTATGGATGAGATCCCGGCCGATTTCCCTTCCCAGGTCATCGATTGCAGGGGCAAATACGTCACCAAAGCTTTTGCCAACGGGCATCACCATGTTTATTCTGCACTGGCCCGGGGTATGGGGGCACCAAAGAAAAATCCGGAAAATTTCCCTGAAATTCTGGAATACATCTGGTGGAGGCTCGACAAGGCCCTGGATCCTGAAATGATACGGTCGTCGGCACTGGTTACAGCCATGGCTTGTGCCAAAAACGGGGTGACGTTCGTGATCGACCACCACGCCTCCCCTTTTGCAGTGAAAGGCAGCCTCGAAACCATTGCACAGGCGTTTGATGAGGTAGGCGTCGGCCATTTGCTGTGTTATGAGATTTCGGACCGCGACGGACTTGCCATTGCCCGAAAGGGACTGGATGAAACCGCTGACTATCTTTCCAAAAGGCAAGGCCTTGTTGGGTTGCATGCATCTTTTACGGTTGGGGATGAAACATTAAAACAAGCGGTTGATCTTGCCCGTGAAACCAACTCAGGCATTCACATACATGTAGCTGAAGACCAGTCGGATGAAGGGCATTGCCTGGAAAATTATTCTACCTGGGTTGTTGACCGCCTGGGCACAGCCGGTGTTCTTGATTTTAAGAAAACCATTCTTGGCCACTGCCTGCATCTGGATGAATATGAACGTCAGCAACTATACAATTCACCTGCCTGGGTAGTTCAGAACATGGAAAGTAACCTGAATAACGGTGTTGGACTTTTCAATTCAAAAGGACTAAGTGAACGCATCATGCTGGGGACCGACGGCATGCACAGCGATATGCTGCGAAGTGCCAAAGCGGCCTTCTTTGCCGGTCACAATACCGACAACATCGACTATGCGGAAACCTACCGCCGGCTCAGAAATGCTCACAACTACCTGTCATCCAACAACTTTAAAGGAGATGGCGACAACAACCTCGTAGTGCTGGATTACGATACCCCTACCCCATTCAACAGCAGCAACTTTTTGGGCCATTTCCTTTTCGGGATTGAATCCGGGCATGTGCTGCATGTTATTTCAAATGGAAAACTGATTGTTAAGGACAGGAAAATCATCACGGTTGATGAAATCGAAATCCTGAAAGAAGCCCGGATACAAGCCCGGCGGCTTTGGGAAAAAATGAAGTAGTGCCAAGCTTTATACTAACTTTGCACCTCCGGTCCCGGCTGATGAATCCGGGATCGGCTGCCTGTTATGGACATTTCTCTTCTACAGTGGATCGGATACGCCGCATCGGTCATTATAGCCGTTTCGATGACCATGAATTCCATCCTGAAATTCAGGTGGATTAATCTGGCTGGCGCTGTTACTTTCTCTACCTACGGATTCCTGATCGGGGCCCTCCCGGTTGGATTTCTGAATGGATTTATTGCCTTTGTGGACATCTATTACCTCTATGCGATCTATTCGAAGAAAGAGGTTTTTGAAATTCTTGAAGTAAGGGCCGACAACCGCTACCTGCTTCGTTTTCTGCAGTTTCACGATCACGATATCCAGAAGTTCTTTCCGGGATTCGTCTATAAACCCGAGATGAACACCATCAGTTTCTTTATCCTCCGCGACATGGCAGTTGCCGGGATTTTCCTTGCCCACCGCGAAAAAGATCATTGCCTGGTGGTCGGGCTCGATTTTGTGCTGCCTGCTTACCGGGATTTTAAAAATGGCCGCTTCATATACCTGAGGCTCAAGCAGCAGTTTATCAAAGAAGGGTTCAGAAAGGTCATCGCCGAAGGCCGGAGTGAACAGTACGGAAAATACCTGAAAAAGCTGGGATTTTCTCCTAATTCAACGGGCTTGTTCGAAAAAAACCTACTGGATTAAGTATCCTGTCCGGAATAATATTGTTTAATGCTCGCTTGATCTGTTTATATCTCTGATTTGACAGAAAAACAGTATACCACCGGCTGCGCTCCGGATAACTGACCGAATGACAACGAGGCTGTCTCATAAGTTAATACAGGCTTCGACTCCGCCTGCTTGTTTGCTTGTACCAACAAGCAGGCAAGCTCAG
>CALMDN010000085.1 GCA_937864935.1 uncultured Bacteroidales bacterium | reverse complement strand
AACGCGATGCCAGGTAGCGTGAAACACCGCCGAGGAAACTACCAGAACCGATTATCAGCAGAACTTTCACCATCAGAAAATTTTCCGTGCAGGTAAAGTTACGGATTCGGGGCATAGTAAGTGCCCGTAACCTGCATATTTTTTAAAGAGTGATTCACCCGGACAAAAATCCCTATCCGGCCAGAATGCCACAAAGCTGATATAGCAATCTGGCGCCGACATTGCCATCCCAACCGTCTTCACCGGGGGCTACTTCACTCAGATCGAAACCGATGATCTCTTTACCGCTCTTCTTCAACTGATTGAGGAGATAAACCAGTTCTCCATACTCCAGACCACCGGGCACCGGAGTGCCGGTATTGGGACAAAAGCGTGCATCAAGCCCGTCGATATCTACAGAAATGTAGACTTTCTGTGGCAGTAAACCAATGATCTGCTCACACAACTGATGCCAGTTGCCTCCCTTATAGATGTACTCCCGGTTTTCGCGGTCAAAAAAGACGCTGATGCGTTCGGGCCGGGATTTTACGTAATCAGATTCCTGCTGACAGTAATCGCGGATGCCCACCTGAACCAGCCGGCTGATGGCGGGCACCGTTTCCAGAGCATTATAGAAAATGGAGGCATGCGACCAGATGAACCCTTCATAAGCCTGCCTCAGGTCCATGTGGGCATCGATGTGAAGAATCCCGAATTCAGGGTTCATTTCACCCAGCAACTGAATGTATCCCAACGGTATGCTGTGATCTCCGCCAGCCAGGCCAACCATCTTTCCCTTGCTTTTCCAGTAGGAAGCCCTTTCTTTCACCCACAGGTTCATGCGGTTACAGGCGTGGTTCACTTCGCTGAGGACGGTGGATAAACCAGCATCTGATGCAATCTCAGTACCGGCTTCCATGGCTTCAATCAAAAGCCGGGCTTTTGCTTTGGCGTCCCTGCCCAGGCTGACAATTTCTTCAGGACAGGTATCCATATAAATCCCATGCTTCCAGAGTTCCGGGAAATCATGATGGTGGAGGTCAACCTGTGCCGAGGCTTCAGCGATGGCTTCGGGGCCGAGGGCAGCACCCGAACCAAAACTTACGGTAACCTCCCAGGGTACCGGAACAATGATAATGTCTGACTGATCGGCTGTAAAAGGCAGGCCGTAAAGACCGGCATCAGCCTGGGCTGCTCCATTGGGATCGAAGGAGGCGATGATTTCTTCTTTTGTCATAACGGATGAACTGTGGAACTGCAAAAATACACAATACTGCTCAGGAAAGTACAGCTGTCCGGGCTTTGTAAAGGATTGCAGGAGGCGGCAACATTTGCGTAAATTTGTCCCCTTAATCCTTCATTTCATGAGAACAGTTCTGTTGCTGATCGCCTCCAATATTTTTATGACATTTGCCTGGTACGGGCATCTGAAATTCAAGGAAGCTGCACTCTGGAAGGTGATTCTGGTAAGCTGGGGCATCGCGCTCTTTGAATATATGCTGATGGTGCCGGCAAACCGGATCGGCCATGGCACCTTTTCTGTGGCTCAGCTCAAAACCATTCAGGAGGTGATCACCCTGCTGGTTTTCGGTGCCTTCTCAGTCCTCTACCTGAGAGAGCCGCTCAAATGGAACTACCTTGTGGGATTTGCCCTGATTGTGGCTGCTGTTTATGTAATATTCAAAGAGTGGTAAGCTCACCTCACTGAATAAAGACTTCTCCCCTTCCCAGCCGGCTTTCTGAAGCGAACATAGCCGGTTTGATCTGACAGCATTTCCATACCACAAAATTATCGCAGATCCGCTGCAGATGCTGTTACTTTTTGCCATTAATCGAATTAATAACAGGCAAATGAACCAGGAAATCCTAAAGATATTTTACTCATAAACTACACCCATGAAACGATCACTTCTCCTGTTTACCCTATTGATGCTTGTTTTTACCTCGGGGGTCAATGCTGCTTATGTGCGCAACCATCCTTATCAGGTTACCCAGCCGGATGGCACAGTAATTCAATGTTTCGTATCCGGTGACGAATACTTCAACTGGCTTCACGATGAAGCAGGCTTTACCATCATTCAGGCAGAAGATGGTTATTATTACTATGGTGTCAGGAACAAGGACCTCGTTACAGCCAGTCCCTTCAGGGTGAATGCCGTGAATCCGGCATCTGTCGGGCTGGAACCGTGGGCGAAAATCTCCAGAGCAGAATACCACAGGCGAAAGGATTACCTGAACAAGGAAACAGGAAATTCAAACAGGGCGCCGCATCTGGGAACCATGAACAACCTGGTCGTCTACATCAAGTTCTCCGATGATACTGAATTTACAACCACGCGGCAGGTGTATGACGATCTTTTCAACCTTCCTGCGGGCAACTCGCTGAAGTCCTATTATACGGAGGTGTCGTACAACCAGTTTACAATAGGTTCGACCCACTATCCCGCTTGTGCCATGACCACCAATTATTCCTATACCGATACGCACACCCGCAGCTATTTTGAACCTTACAATGCCACCACCAATCCCAACGGTTACAATGGTGAAACACAAAGGCGGCTGAGGGAACATGCCCTGCTGAGGGATGCCATCACCTGGATCAATGCAAATTCACCAGTTCCAACAGGACTGGACATTGACGGGGATGACGATAATTATGTGGACAATGTGTGTTTCATCGTCCGTGGTGGTAACGGTGCCTGGGCCAGCCTGCTGTGGGCCCATCGCTGGGTGCTTTACTCCTATAACGTCTTTATCAATGGCAAGCAGGTGTGGGATTACACCTTCCAGCCTGAATCGCAGGTAGATGTCACTACCCTCTGTCATGAAATGTTCCATGCCCTCGGGGCTCCCGACCTCTATCACTACGATGACGGCGGGTTGAACATCTCCCCGGTTTCTGCCTGGGACCTGATGGAATCGGGGTCCGGACACATGGGAGCCTACATGAAATGGAAATACTCCGACAACACCTGGGTCACCTCCATTCCGGAAATCACATCTTCAGGAACCTACACCCTGAATCCGCTGACCTCCTCTACCAACAACTGCTATAAAATTGCTTCGCCCAATTCGTCTTCAGAGTATTTTGTGGTTGAATACAGAAAAACCGGCGGTACCTTCGAGAGTTCCCTGCCAGGTTCCGGACTGATTGTTTACCGCATTGATCCCAGTCTGGACGGCAATGCCGACGGCCCCCCCGATGAAGTATATATTTACAGGCCCAACGGCACCACCACCGTGAACGGAAGTCCGTGGAGTGCCTATTTCTCTTCAGCAAGCGGAAGAACAGCCATCAAC
>CALMDN010000084.1 GCA_937864935.1 uncultured Bacteroidales bacterium | reverse complement strand
AAGATACATTTGGCTGTGAGGTCTTTGTGCATCAGTCTGAAGAGGCCTTTCTGCTGTCCGGTGACTGTCCTTTGCCTGCCGGAACCAATGCATTTACAAAACTGCTGATCAATGCATTCGGGAAAGCAGCTTCCAGGCAGGTAAGGTATCCGTCCTGCAAGGCGGAGACAAACATCAACGAGCAGTTCAGCTTCATTGACAAGGGTTTGAATGCCATCGCCCTGCACACCCCCGGCCACACAGCTGGTTCACTCTCTCTGGTGGTTGATCAGGAGATCGCGCTGACCGGCGATATCCTCTTCGGCATATTCCCAGGGAACTGCTTCCCTCCGTTTGGCGACAACATATCACAACTTGCTGATAGCTGGCAAATGCTGCTCAGCACCGGAGCAGCTTTGTTTTTACCTTCACACGGCTGGCCTGTAAGCAGAAACACCCTTGAGAAAAACCTGAAAAAACTGAAGCGGCAAATCCACTGATCGACTTTAAACTCAGGTTTCACACTTTTGCAGTGCATCTATTTCCCGTTGTGGGGTAAAATATCACACCCTGAATAGGTCTGCCCAATATCTATACTATTGATATACAATATATTGATGTAATATTTCGTTCATGGCTCTTCATTTGAGTGAATCACAACCGTTAAAACCACCAAATCATGAAAAAACTCATCCTGGCACTGCTGCCCCTGCTCTTTTTGCTGGCTTCCTGCGAAAACAAAGAACAAACTGCCCGAATAGCCCAGCTCGAGGCTGAACAATCTGAACTGATGCGTGAAGCAACCTCAAGAGATTCTCTTGTCAACAGCTATCTTGAAACCCTGAATGAAATTGAAGCCAACCTGGCAGAAATCAAGATCAGGGAAAAAATCATCAGTCAGGAAACTGCTTCCGGTAACGAAATGCAGAAAGCGACCCGTGAAAAAATCAACGAAGACATCAGAATGATCAACGAACTGATGCTGAAAAACAAGAAACTGGTTGCCTCACTCAATCAAAAGCTTAAGACCTCCAACCTCAGGGTAACTGAACTCGAGAAGATGATAGAACTGGCCAACAACGAAGTTGCCGCCCGCAATACCGAGATCGAGAACCTCAAGGCTGAACTCGCCGGGCTGAATTTCTCCGTTGCCGCTCTGAACGATACCATTTCACGTATTAAAAGCAACAACCAGCAGCTCGCTACTGTGGTTACCGATAAAACCAACGAACTCAATCAGGCCTACTTCATCGTCGGTGACCGTAAAAAACTGATTGAGAAGAAGATCCTGAACAAAGAAGGTGGGTTTCTCGGATTGGGAAAAAGCCAGAAACTTTCGGGAGATGTAAACCTCGACGACTTTACACAGGTTGACATCCGTTCGCTGAAATCCATCCCCCTTGGGGTAAAAAAAGCCACCCTAATGTCGGCACACCCTGCCGGATCCTATGAAATTGTAAAAACCGAAAAGAAGGTTGAAGAAATCCTGATCAAGGAACCTGCAATTTTCTGGCAGAAATCGAAGATGCTGGTTATCGCCACTGAAAACTGATTAAAAATAACCCCTCCTTTGTTGTGATGAAACTCCGGTCATTTATGGCCGGGGTTTTTTGTTCCCGAATGAAACCATCTGGCTCAGAAAATCAGGAAGCAACCGGAAAAAATGCCGGAGATTGTGTACAATTTGGTCTTACCTTTGCACACTATGAAAAAAACCGGTCAGACAGAAGGCGTTAAAGGCAAAGTGCTTTCGGGGTTCTTTTTGTTGCTGGTGCTGGCGCTGATAGCCATTCTTGCAGTTATCCAGCTGGCCCGTCAGCTGACACCCCCCGAATCGGGAGTCTCTGATTCTGTAATCAAACTTACCCTGGTGAGCAACATGCTTTCAGAACTTCTGGAAGCCAACGGTCAGGCCCGTGCCTACATCAACACCGGTGAAAAAAGATACCTGGCCCGATATCGCAAACTCGACAGGGACATTCAAAAACTGGCCGACTCGCTCAAGTATTTCAGCACCAGTCAGCCGGAGCAATACCGCAGAATGCTATCCGTTGACAGCCTCCTGAAGCTGAAGAGGATAACCATGGAAAATTTCTTCCGGATCCGGCGGGCGGATGACACGCTTGCCCTGAACCTCGCCGGAAAAACACCCGGCAATGCTGATACCTCTGCCATAAAAAGGGTGCAGGACAAAAGCCAGCCCGGGCGTCAGCTATCTCAGGAAAACAATGAAGAATCGAAACAGGGCGTCTTCAGAAAAATCTGGGACAATTTCTCAGGAAGAAAATCCAGAAAGGATACGGTTCAGGGAGCACTTCCACAGATCAATCTGCTGAGGGATACGCTGAATGCCCTCACTTCTGCCGGCGATACTACCATTGAAATGGTGAAGTCGCAGTTGCATCAGATGAGTGAGCAGGAAAGAATCTACAAGCAGAGAATCATTGACCGCGACCTGCTCCTGCTCAGAACGGATCAGGTGATCATGGATGAAATCAGAAATGTTTTTATCCTGTTTGAAAAGGAGGAGATCAACAGGGCAGTAGAAGAAAGCAGACATGGCCGGGAGGTATTCAGACGGCTCTGGTACACAGCCCTCGTCCTTGCCGCTGTTGGCCTGTTTACCATGCTTGTGTTTGTGATACTTATCTGGAAGGACCTGGCTCGCTCAAATTTCTACCGCCGCCAGCTCGAAACGGCACGCCACCTGGCAGAAAAACTACTGAAAGTCAAAGAGTTGTTTCTGGCCAATATGAGCCATGAAATCAGAACACCCATCACCAGCATCATCGGCTTTACCGAACGGCTATCGTCCACCCGCCTCACCAAAGAGCAAAGCGATTACCTGAAATACATCAATTCTTCCTCGGAGCACCTGCTCGGACTGGTCGACGACCTGCTCGATTATTCCCGCATTGAAAGTGGCAAACTCAACCTCGACAACATAGGGTTTATTCCATCAGAGATGTTCCAGCACGCTTTTGAGACCCTCAGACACAAAGCTGAATTAAAAGGTCTGCTGATGAATTATCGTTCAGAGATTCCACAGGATCTGACTGTATCCGGCGACCCGTTGAGAATCAGACAAATAGTGTATAATCTGCTCAACAACAGCATAAAGTTTACCGAAAGCGGAAGCATCGGTCTTGTTGTCAGCTGCGAACAACTGGACGGGAAAGTGAAACTTGGCTTAGATAGG
>CALMDN010000083.1 GCA_937864935.1 uncultured Bacteroidales bacterium | reverse complement strand
TGACCAAGGAATGATTGTTTTTCCTGTTCAATCCCATTGTAGTCTGTAATCATGGTTAGCATGAACCGGCCTGTTTCATCGGTTTCGTTATACCACTTAATCATTACATCAAGCCTTCCATCGCCCGAATTGCTGCGGCAGCTGTTTAATTCTGTCAGAGGTGCAATTATGATCACATTTACATTCGACTCCAGACCCATCACCTGTTTTGAGACACTGCCCATTGATTTGTTAATGTACTCTACAGGAATCAATGCATCAACACCTTTTGCCGGCTGCGCTGACAGGGTGGTGGTGCCGACGATCATCAGGAATGCCAGGGTTATCCTTTTCATTGTCTTTTTTTTGGGGTTCAGGGAAAATAAGAAAGCAGGTCAGCCAGTTGATTGCTTTATTCCATCGGCTGGTGGAATGATCAAAGATAAAAAAAATCCCGCCTGAAACAGACGGGATTACCAGACTTGAATAAGTTTGTTTATTTGGTGTAAAAATCGGTACTCTCGAAGATTTTATCTGCCGATTTGGCAATAAAACCTGAATACAGATTCCCATCCTGATCCGGATAGCGCATGGCAAATTCATAATAACACGACGGGATTTCAAACGTGCCTTCTTTGAATTTTACCGGCAGTATTCCAGCCATTATACTCGACTGTTCGAGCAATTCTTCAGGCGTTCCTTTAACCTCACCACCGGAAGCGTTGATGATAAAGCCATTTTCTTTCAGAAACTGATTGACTTTGTGTATGGTGTTGTATTTCTTCAGACCGTTGATGCTTACGGTAAAATGGTTGGCCCTGAATCCGTATACATATACCCATGCTGCATATTCGGATTCTTTGCGCAGGGTTTCATACACTTCGTAGGAAGGGGTGCCCCAGAGGTTGCCGGCATAGATGAGGTCGCTTTTGCCGGTCATCCCTGATGGAATGGCATCGATAATGCCTTTGATGGTTTCCTGAAGGAAGGGAGAAAATTCCTCAACCAGCAACTCACTGATGAATACCCTGGGAGCATCCTTAAATGTCTTGTGTTCAAAATGCCTGGCATTCAGTTTTTTCTGTTCAAAATGGTAGGAGCCTTTGAATTCATATCCAACCTTCAGAAACTCCTGTGAAAGCACTTCAACATTCAGGCGGGGATCGTTGAATGTTCTGAAGGCAATGTGATCGTTGTATACTGTTTCACCTTCAGCGGTAAAGAGATCATAAACCCTTTTGGCAGCAGGGTTCTGTGAAATGTAATCGGCCCAGAGCCTGTCAAATACCTGTTGTGCTTCCATAATTCAGTTTTTAATGTTAAGGATTTGTAAACAATACAATGTGGTGAATGTTCAATTCTGGTGTAAAAGGTTTAGAACAAGGCAGCTAAGAATTCTTCGCGGGTAACTTTCAGAAAGTATTGCTCGATTTCGAAAGGGGCCAGCGCTGTAGTTAACTGACTTTCAGAATGTCCGACTCCGGAAAGGGCATCTTCGATTTCTGCAGGATCGAGTTTGTTGAAATAATCACCGAAAAACCTGGCCTTTCTGATTACCCCGTTCTCAACTTCGAGGTTGATTTCCAGCTTGCCGCCATTGGTTTTAATCTGCTTACGGAAATTATATTTTGGTGAATAGCCGAAGTTCCATTCACAGGTTCTGAATTTTTCATCGGCCAGCCGGTCAATGGCGATTTTATCCGATTCGCTGAAACTATAAGGTTCCGCTCCGCTGTTGCTTTCCATCACATGTGCGAGAATGCGGTCCCTGAACTCAATCACGGTAAGGGGAAATTTCAGATGTTCGCTGATGTTGGTTACCCTGCTTCGGACCGATTTCACCGCCTTATCTTCGAACTTTGCCGGATCAACCTGCAAGGCACTCGACAGATCGTTCATCATAGCCGAAAACAGCAGCGTACCATGGTGCAGAACACGGTTTTTGTAAACATGCTCAGCATTCCCGGAGAACTTGCGGCCATCAATGGTCAGATCGTTCCGGCCTTCAAATTTTGCGTCAATCCCCAGCGATTTCAGGACCTCCAGTACCGGAAGGGTAAATTTCCTGAAATCTACCAGTTGATGGTGCTCCCCCGAAGCTGTAAAGGTGAAATTGAGGTTGCCGAGATCGTGAAAAACAGCGCCCCCGCCCGAGAGCCTTCGTACCACCCTGATGTTGTTCTGTTTCACATATTCAGGATTGATTTCTGCCAGGGTATTCTGGTGCTTTCCTACAATGATGGATGGCTCGTTGCGCCAGAGCATGAAGCAGTCGCGGTCGAAATTCTTCAGTACATATTCTTCTGCAGCAAGATTGAAACAGGGGTCAGTCTCCTCACGGATGATACAAAGCATAATCGTTTATTTTTGGGCAAAAGTATAAAACACCCGCAGATAACAGTTTTCTGAAGAAAAGGTTTTTGAAGAACAGAGGAGAGGGGTTGCTTCAGACCTGAACAGGCTTCTGAAACAGCCCCCCTTTTGAAGACCGGGAATAGAACCTGCGATCAGTTGTTGAGTTTAGATTCCCTGACTGCGGCTTTTTTTGTCCATTCCGGAACTACGGTAGTAATAAATTCCGATTTTTTTCTCAGCAGTTCAGGCATCTCAAGCCCGATGTACTTTTGTGCCTTGTCTTTGGTGGAAATGTCGGGCAATTCAATGGGGGTTTTAACCCCTTTTCTGACAAAAATTTCCGTGAGCAGAATCCGGGCTTCCTGAACCTTCTGAATGGAAGTTCCCAGAACGCGCAGGGCTTCAACCGGTGCATGGAATCCGAGGCCATTGGCTGCAGCTACCCAGTCCCAGCGCCATTGGGCATGCCGGATATCCATCAGGGATATGGCTTCAGCATCGGCGGGGTGGTGGCTCCGTTTGGATCATCATCCACGTAGAAATCCTCCGAGGCAATCTCCACCACGTAGATTGCAGTGTTCGGCAGGCTGTAGGGCGGTTCGAAGATCGCGTCGACCGCTGCATAGCAGGAAGTTTTATCTGGATAGTAATAACGATAGATGCCTGTGTAACCTACGGCCCATTGCAACTGGTTTCCGGATAGTCCGGTGATCACGTCGGCAGCGTTGGCCTTTTCGGAATAGACTTTTGTCGGTTCGGCGATGCTTTCCCCGGTAAGCGTAAAGCCATTGATACCGGCAGGCAGGCAATAGGTATGGCTGGTGAAAAGACCGATGCCGGCGCTGAAGCCGCCGCCGAAGGCGTTGCCGCTGGTGGTGAGACCGTTGATGACCACGTTGTTGCAGTTGGTCACGTCCAGGCCGTTGCCCATGTTGTTGAACGACTTGATATCGGTGAGCAGGATGTTGTCGGAGCCGTAGATAGAGATGCCAGTGCCTCCGCAGTTCTGCACGGTCACGTCGGTCATGACAAGGTTGTTGGCATCACAACCCTGCTGGATGCCGTAGGTGCCTGCATTTTGCAGGACCAGGTCGTGGATGTTAATGCCCACCGCCGAGAGATCCATCCCCCAATTGGCGGAGGTGGAGGTCAGGGTGTTGTCGTTGCCGTCGATGGTCACCTGCTTGTTGACGGTGACCAGCCCTTCGGAATGGTTGCAG
>CALMDN010000082.1 GCA_937864935.1 uncultured Bacteroidales bacterium | reverse complement strand
CTGCTACCCGCCTGGCCATTCACCTCATCGAACGCTATTTTGAGGAGCTCTCGAAAAAGCATTACGACAAGATCGCCAAAAAAGCGAGGGTATCGGAAGAGGAATTGAGGGAAGCAGTAAACGAAATTCTCAAGCTGAACCCCAAGCCCGGGAACTCTGTTGGAGAAACCAGCCGGCCCAACCACACCATCATGCCCGATTTTTTCATCTACAGCAAAGATGGTGACCTTGAGCTACAGATCAATTCGCGCAATATGCCTGAACTCAGGCTGAGCCGCACCTATGTGGATATGCTAGAGGCCTACTCGGAGAGCAAATCGAAGAGCAGCAGCCAGAAGGAAGCCGTAATGTTCATCAGGCAGAAGATAGACTCGGCAAAATGGTTTATCGATGCCATCAAACAACGGCAGAATACCCTCCAGGTTACCATGGAAGCCATCATGCAATACCAGCATGAATACTTTCTTACCGGTGATGAAACCAAGCTAAGGCCTATGATCCTGAAAGACATTGCAGAAATAGTAGGTCTCGATATCTCAACCGTATCACGCGTAGCCAACTCAAAATATGTTCAAACCCCTTACGGGACCTTTCTGCTGAAAAGTTTCTTCTCCGAATCCATGTCAACAGATTCGGGCGAGGAGGTGTCAACCCGGGAAATCAAGAAAATTCTTTCCGATTGTATTGAAGCCGAGGAAAAGGGCAAACCCCTTACCGATGAGCAGCTTACCGACATCCTCAAGGAGAAGGGGTACAACATCGCCCGCCGCACAGTGGCCAAGTACCGTGAGCAGCTCAACATTCCGGTTGCACGACTCAGAAAGGAATTGTAAATCCTGCCCGAAACAAAAGGCTGTGCCCCTGTGATCCTGATGCCCCCGGGATCAGTTGAACTATTTTCAAACCCTGGTGCCAGGACTTTTTTTACTTTTATCACCGGAATTTAAAACGCACGTATATGTACTTATCCGCAAGAATTCTCCCGGCACTGGCTTTTGCCCTGGGACTAACAGCATGTAACACCACAATGAAGGAAACCGTGAAAACAACCCGGCAAAGTGATTATCCTGCCCCCCCGGTGGCTGCCATAAAACCGGTAACTTTCAATGAGTTCGGCAACCAGCGTGTTGATAATTACTTCTGGCTGAAAGAGAAAAACAATCCTGAGGTGATTGATTATCTGCAGGCTGAGAATGCCTATTGCGACACCGTTATGAAGCCGACGCTGGGTTTGCAGGAGAAGTTGTTCTCCGAAATGAAGGGACGAATCAAGGAGACCGATGAGACAGTGCCCCAGCTTGACAACGGATATTACTACTATTCGCGCACCGAAGAAGGCAAACAATACCGCGTTTACTGCCGTAAAAACGGAAGGCTGACAGCCCCTGAAGAAGTGATGTTTGATGTGAATGCTATGGCTGAATCAAAGCCGGCCATGATTTTTGCAGGATATGATATCAGCACCGACAATATGCTTGCGGCTTATCTTTACAATGAAACCGGCTCCTATGCTGAGTTTACGCTCAGGGTGAGGGACCTCTCAACCGGAGCCGACCTTCCCCTGAGCATCGACAGGGTGCAGGGTTTTGCCTGGGCCAACGACAACAAAACCCTGTTTTATACCGTCGGAAACGATGCACTGCGTTCGTGGAGGGTATACCGTCTCGATATTTTCTCAGGCAAGCAGGCTGAACTGGTATTTGAAGAACCTGACGAACAGTTTATTGTGGGGGTACACAAGAGCAAGACCACCGATTTTCTGTTCATTACCAGCAGCAGTTTCACCACCTCTGAGTATTTGTGGCTCCCGGCCAGCCAGCCCCAGGGTAAGTTTCAGGTATTTCTGCCGAGGGTGAAGGATGTGGAATACCATGTGTACCACCACAAGGAGAAATTTTTCATTCAATACAAGGATCGTCAGCACCTGAACTCCATGGTGTTTGAGGCGCCCCTCAGTGGTTATGAAAACCGGACCACCTGGAAGGAAATAATACCCCACAGCCCGGATGCAAAAATTGAAGGGGTAGAAGTGTTTAAAGATTTTCTGGCCACTGAAATCAGGAAAAACGGGCTGGTGGAGATCAACATACTGGGCCTTGCCGACGGCAGGAAACAGACCATCAGCTTTCCCGAGCCGGTATATACCGCCTATGCAAGCGGAACTCCTGAATATACTTCAACCTTGCTTCGTTATGGTTATACCTCGCTCAACCGGCCGACCAGTGTTTTCGATTATGATATGACCACTGGCAAAAGCACACTGCTGAAGCAGCAGGAGATCCACGG
>CALMDN010000081.1 GCA_937864935.1 uncultured Bacteroidales bacterium | reverse complement strand
GAGGAAACCATGCAACAGGCTTTTCAGCAGAAAAGGCTTCCTTACAAAGCCCTGTGTGGCACCCACCAGCAGCATACTCTTGATAATGAATCGCTTGCTGTATACGCTCAGGCGAATGGTATTGTTGATCAGGGCCACCGATATCAGCAGCAAAACCAGGGTAAAGGCCAGAAGCACGATGCTGATGCGCCGGATGTTCTGGTTTACCAGCTCGACCAGTGATTTGTGGTAAAACACTTCTTTCACGATCCTGTTGGACAAAAGCCTCTTTTCAAGCACGATCAGGCTGTCGTTGTTGGCATATTCAGCATTCAGCCGTATGTCGATGGAAGCCAGCAGGGGGTTATAGCCCAGAAAGCCGACGAAATCTTCGCCCAGGTCTTTGGTGAGTTCTTCGGCTGCCCTTTCGCGGGTGATGTATTCCGTTGACTTTACAAAGGGTTCCAGATCAAGCATTTTCTGAAACTCGAGTATGCCAGGCTCTTTGATCTCTTCTTTGATGATTACCGAGAAGCCGATGTTTTCCTTGACATAGTCGGAGAGTTTTTTTGCATGCAACACAATCAGCCCCAGTAACCCAAGCATAAACAGCACCAGTGAAATGCTGATGATGGTGGTAGCTGTGGAGGTTTGCAGACGCCTTCGGCTGAGTTTGTCTTCGTTGCGCGACATATTCGGGTTTGTGGGTACGAAAGTACGAAAAAAATCAGAAACGAAGCCCGGGCAGTTGAGACCCTGCAGGCGGGTGATTTCTTAAATATTGCCAACGAAGCGTGAAAAATGCCCGTTTTTGGCTGCAGTCAGCATCCCGCCAAGGGGATTTTTTGCACATAGGGGATCGTCAGTAGGCAATGGTGTAAACGATCACCCCTTTCGCACGTAACTCATCTACCTTGCCTGCGTAGTTGTCTTCATTTATGAGGCTGAATGTCTTATGGTTGATGGCCGGGTTGTAGCTGATAAAACAGGTGGTAAACAATGCCCCCTCGTAATAGTAAACTGCCACAGGATTGGTTTTCAGTTTGGCAATCTCAGCTTCTGTAAGGATCATGATGTCGTCAACACCATGGTATTTTTTTGCCCCTGCATCGATTTCACGCACCGATCTGATTTTGGTGTAATCGAGGTTTCCGATGGCGACAGCCGTGGTAGCAATGAATTCGCTGATAGAATCGTTGGTGACGATGTGCAGCTCGGTGATAAACTCCAGGTCCCATTTATATTCCAGGTTCTGATAATACGGCAGCAGGCTTTCAGGGAAGCGGTTTTTCCAGACTGTGGTATCAAGCACCCCGTTCAGCCATAGCTCATTCCATTTCACATAGCCGTTGATGATCTGACCATTGTTCAGGGTTATCTCAACTTTGCGGAGTTCCCAGCAGGCAATACACTCAGCCCGGGATGAGCTGAAAAGTGAAAGCAGAACCAAAGTAACAAGAAAATTTCTCATGGAAAGCAGGGGTTGAATGAATAAGAATGAACAAACCCGGAATCCTTCCCGGGAAGCCGGCAGCTACTGAATCTCCGGCTAAAATAAGGAATTCTGAATGAATGAAGGTATCGGCCAGTGCAGTTTATACCAATACCTGATGCAGTTGTTTCCGGCACCAGGTACCTTAAGCCCCTTGGCTGAAAGCTAACGTGGGCTCTATAGGCTATGATATCGTTTTATGCTTCAGTCAATCAATGCGTTGAACCTAGCATTCCATGGCCGGGATATCCCTGTGGGGGAGGAGAAGTTGCGGCCAGGACTGTTCGCTTACACTGTTTCCATTCTGCAAAATGAAAAAGGAGATTACCTCTGTGGTTACAGCGAATCTCCTTTTTCTCCCGTTTAATGCAGCACAACCGGGCTTACCGGACGACTATTTTTCCAACATACCGATGGTTTTCGGAGCTGATTTTGAGTGTATATATCCCCGGTTTAAGGGAACTGATGTCCATGGTAATAAATGCACCGGTCTCTTCTGTGGTCATCACAATACTACCGGTAACAGCTCCGATTTCTATGCGGCTGGCTTTTCCCATGCGATCCGGTAACCGGATGAAAAGCTTGTCATTGGCAGGGTTGGGGAACACCTGAATATCGGCGGAAAGATCCTGTGCAGCAGACGATACCTCTGTTTCCAGAACAATCAGGTCATCCACGAAAAGCAGAAACTGGAGCGGGTCGCTGTACCCGTGAAAGGCGAAATAATATACTCCGTCGGCAGGAGGTGAGAACGTCCCGGTGCCCGGCAGATAATCGGTGTTTGTTACATTGCTGTTGTTGAACAGCTGTCCGAGGGTCATGGCTTCCGGTGAGGGAGCGGTTCCGGCCAGCACTTCCAGTTTTTCGGATGTACTGATTCCCAGATTGGCGGTTTTGTAGAAGAACCTCAGTGCATAGGCTTTTTCGGCACTCATCACCAGCGGGGGTGTTATAAGCCATTCATCCATGGGCTCAAGAAAACTCCAGCCCATGTGCATGGCATTCGGGGCTGAGTAGGCATTTTCAGGATTGGATGCATTGTTTGCAATCATGGTCCACGACATGGAGTGGTTGGCAGGGCTCAGCACTGTCCAGCCCAAAGGATAAATGTTGCCCATCATAAACGGCGGGTAGTAAAAGGCAGATCCTGCAACCAGGTTATCGAAGTTTTCAGTTACCGGATATTCATCAATGGTCGGATCGGCCATGGTGGTAAATGACCATACCGGACAATCTGATGCATCGCCCGAAGCATTGTATGGGACAATCTGCCAGTAATAAACCGTATTGTAAACCAGCGATTGTTCCGCATTAAAAATTACGGTATCCCCCAGATCAACCTGATTCAGCATATTGGTTGGTGGATTGTCGGTACCCAGGGAGAGCCTGTAGCCGGTGGGACTTCCTCCGCCATTCGACCAGATCAGGTAGAATTCAGGCACCATAATGTCAACGTCTGCTGCATTATCTGAAGGATAAGCGCAGAAAGCAGGGTTCGGAGGTTCCTGTGAATTGGGATTGCTCCAGATTACATCGTCAATCCAGAGGCTTGACCATTTTGCATTGTTGCCATGACGGAAAGCGATGTATGGTTTTGTTGAGGATGCCGGGAATGAAACCGTGTATAGGGTGTGTTCGGGATTCAAGGAGAGGGTATGCACTGCCTCAAAGCTCTGGGCATTGTATGGGTCATCCATTAAGCCGACAATGAGATCGAGGTCGTAAAATTCACCTCCCTTTTTCGCAAAGAAACTCAGCTCATGATTGTCAAAACCCGTAACACCGGGCATGATCATCATCAGGGGCGATATGGAATCGTTGGCATTGAGAATCTTCGATACATTCGGGATGGAATGCGCGTCAAACGAAGAAGTTACAATGGTCACATCGTTGTAGGTTTCCGTTGTACTCCTGATCTTATTCCAGTGTACGGGAAGGTTGTTGCTCAGGTCGAAGGCTTCAAACAGCTCAGCATTGTTTTCGAGCACAGTGCCGTTTACCTCCATGCTGGAATTGCCTGTAAAAGGTCCTTCAATGTTTACGGTAAGCGTTGAACTGAAGGTGCCCGGAGTCACAGCTGTAAAGAGTACCGGTATGTCAGCCGACTGGGAGGGTTGCAGGATGCCTGAATAGGTGCATGAGAAAGGTTGTTCAACCGAAATGGAGTTGATCTGCAGGTCAACCGATCCGGTATTGGTAATGGTGATGGTATCGGTGGTGTGACCGTTTCTGTACAACTCTCTGAATTCCAAAACATCGGTACTGAGTTCAATGGCCGGTACCATCGACATGGGTTCAATCGTAATGTCATCGAGGAACACAGAACCGGCACCTGAAGTATTGTCGGTACTGTGGCGGAACCGGAAGAAGAAATTGTTGCCGGCCCAGTCGTTGAGATTTTGTGTGCGTTGTACGTACGAAGTTGCGGTGTTGGGTGACAGAAAATCAAGGATGGTCCAGGATTGACCGCCATTGTTGCTTACTTCAAAATAGGTTGTGTCATGTCCTGCAATCTTGGCTTCTTCGTTTGCCCAGAAGTAGGTAATGCGGTGACCGGCTGGCAACAGTACCTTGGGTGACAGAAGAATTGCCTGGTTCTGGCTGTTGTAATAAAACGACTTGGCACAGAGGAGGCCGGAATGTG
>CALMDN010000080.1 GCA_937864935.1 uncultured Bacteroidales bacterium | reverse complement strand
TGATTTGTTGATGTTGGTTAACCGGATCATTATAACTGATTGATGTATTAAAGTAAACTTCAGAGATTCAGTTGATTTATCAGTAATTGTGCCAAACAGGTAAACAACTGAAAATGCAGGCGTTAAAACTGTTTCTGCCGATGGGAGTACCTGAGCTATGTTCAGTAACGAACAAGGAGTGTACGAATTGATAGTCCTGAATTAACGCTTGTATTTGACCCAAAATTGTCTCAAAAGTTACACCGGAGCAAACAGATTATTGCAGAACTGCATTTTCGCTGGTTGAACTGTAATAATTGACTGCTGAACAGAAAAACGGCAATACCGTTTTCAGGGTATTGCCGTCAGTTTGCGCCGGACAGATTTGCAGATTCCGGCCTGATTCTTTAGCAGACTTTTATTCAGTACTGCAGGTTAGTGATTTTTGGAACAACCGTCACCCTTATTGCCTTACCAATCTGAGTGTCCGTGATGCGTTGGCTGAAATCAGGGTCAGGAAATAGACCCCTGGTGCAGCGTTGCTCAGATCAATGCTTCTTTGGTTGGTATGTGTTTTCTCCGTGTAAAGAAGGCTTCCTTCCAGGTTTCTTAATTCAAGGGTACAACCTTCTTCGGGAAGGCCCTTCAGGCTGAATACTCCCCGCGAAGGATTGGGGTAAACCGCAACCCTCGTGTACAGGGGATCTTCAACGGCATTGGGATCGAAACTCACCGGATCTGAGGCTTCTGAGCCCACACAACCGGTGGAGTATGTGTAAACCACATGGTAGCTTCCGGGTTCAATGGCTGTAAATGTCTGATAAGTAGCTCCTTCAATAACAGTGTTGTTGCGATACCACTGTTTTTCACCGGCGAAAGGTGGATTGGCTGTCATTACCATATTGGTAATGGTTATGGCCGGAACAGGAACCGTCGCCGGATTTTCACTGAACCTGCCCAGGTAAAATCCAGGTTCGCTTTCTACAGGTATACAACCAAGTTCCGGATTTCCAAAATTCTGAAGTTTGCCACCGGTGATATAATTTCCGTTTCTTGCGTCAGCGAGACAATTTACGTCTGTGGTAGTTGGTTCTTCCAGGAAATTGAAGGCGTTGGTAAAGGTTCCTTCTGAATTAAATGTGGCAATGAATGGTTTTGAGTTCGAACTGTTGCTCAGCGTAAAGGGTCCTATCTGAGCATTTCCGGTAAATCCACCCCCGATCAGTATGCTGTTGCCGTTTTCTGCCCTGAGCATACTCCAGGCCAGCGCTTTTCCATTGTTGTCGATTCTTTTTGCCCAGAGATCATTCCCGTCTGCATCGGTTTTCACAAGAGCTCCGATTCCGACAAAGATGTTTTCCTGATTGTTGATGGTATCTGTTCCTATGATCATCTGTTCGTTAACCTGTACTGCGGCATAGATGTTGTCATCACTGTCGGTGGCTATCGGAATGAAGTTCTGGTCAGGATTGCGGGCATTGCTCAGGTACCTTGCCCAGATCAGGTTGAACGCAGTATCGCACCGCATCAGCAAAACCGGAGCCGTAAGAAACGGATTGCCGATGTGGTAAAGTGTATCGTTGCCAAAAGCGACCGTTCCCCTGGAATAGGCTGCGAATAAGAGGTCGCCGTTGCTGAAAACAGCTGATCCTTTAAAAAGCAGGCCCTGCGATGCAGTAGGGGAGGAATAATAACCCGCG
>CALMDN010000079.1 GCA_937864935.1 uncultured Bacteroidales bacterium | reverse complement strand
TACCCGGCAAAGACGATTGCGGGCAGATGTCGGGCTGGTACATTTTCAGTGCCCTGGTCTTTTATCCGGTGTGCCCGGGAAACAACGAGTACGTTCTGGGCAGCCCATCGGTGGAAGAAGCAAGGCTGAACCTCGAAAACGGGAAGACCTTTGTGGTAAAAGCCATTGACCTCAACCAGAAGAACCTCTATGTGAAGCGTATACTGCTCAATGGGAAGCCTTACAACAAACTCTTTATCAGGCATGAAGACCTGATGAATGGAGGCGAACTTGTTTTTGAGATGGGCAGCCGGCCAGTGACTAAACCCGTTGCAACAGAAAACCTTCCCGGGAAGAATCAATAAACCGTAATCAGTTTATTCCTGTTTCTTTTCCGTTGGCTTCCTGCGGGGTGAGAGCTTGTAAACCAGCCAGCCAAAACCGGCTACCAGGTGAACAACAATTAACAATACGCCGATTTTAACCCAGATATCCATTGCTGCATTTTGGTTCCCAAAAATAGGAATTATCTTAAAATGGCTGATGCCCTTGCTGAATCAGCTGAATAGATTGTATCCGGCTGTGTTGCTCAGTTTACCACAAACCTCCCAGAATGTGCCATAACAGGGCCGCTTACCCGGAGGATATACAGCCCTGCGTCCAATGATGCACTGCTGAGGCAGAAAGGATTTCCGGATATTTCACCGGCCAGAACCAAAGCTCCGGCAGTATTAAACAGCCTGTATTGCCTGAATTCATTGATTTCCCCTTCGATGCTTATGCGCAGGGTCCGGGATTCTGTGTCGTGATAAACGGTGACCCGTGACCCGGGATTCCCGGTTTCCTTTACCCCGGAAGGCAGGGTGGCCTCAACGAAACACCCATTGTAAAGCGAGTCCTGATAAATCTGTCCTTCCGGATTGCTGACACAAAGCAGGGAATACATTCCCTCGCCGAGATCAAACTGAGCATAGATCGGGTCGAACGGCCGATAGGTGCTGCCGATACCTTCTATCCAGGTTTCAGCCGGATCGTCAAACAGGAGGCGGCGATGTACCTGACCGTTCAACAACACTGAATCGGCCTGCACCACATGAATCCAGTAGTCGAATGGTTGCCCGTCTTCAATAAACAGTGAATCACCGGCTGACAGGGAAAAATCGTAGAGCATCTCTTCGCCTGTCATGGGGTCGCAGTATCGGTAGACCTTTTGGTCGACTTCGCGGTAAAAGGAAAAGTCCTGCTGCCAGTTTCCGAAAACAGGATCATTGTTCGTATAAAAAAGTTT
>CALMDN010000078.1 GCA_937864935.1 uncultured Bacteroidales bacterium | reverse complement strand
GGGACGAATCGGAAACGCCCGTGCTGACGTTTCTCCAGGGTACCATCGCTGAGTTTCTCGATGCTGGTCATCAGTTGCGAATCGCCCTCATCAACCGGAATCACCAGAATACCACCGGGTTTCAGCTGATCGGTTAGACTTTGAGGGATGTAAGGGGCTCCGGCAGTAACAATGATTTTATCAAAAGGGGCAAAAGCAGGTAGTCCTTTGTACCCGTCACCGAAAAAAGACTTCACCAGGTAACCCATGGCCGGAAGTTTCTCTTTGGCCTTTGCGTAGAGGGTGCGTTGCCTTTCTATCGAAAAAACCTTGGCACCCATCTGATACAGAATACTTGCCTGATATCCCGACCCTGTGCCGATCTCGAGAATTTTATCCCCCCTCTGCACCTTCAGCAGTTCAGTCTGGAAAGCTACCGTATAGGGTTGTGATATGGTTTGTCCTGCACCTATCGGGAAAGCTTTGTCTTCATAGGCAAATTCAAGGAATCCGGAATCGAAAAACAGGTGACGGGGTACAGATTCTATGGCCTTCAGCACCGCCTCGTTGCTGATTCCCTTGCGGCGGATTTCCTCTACCAACTTCTTTCTGAGCCCTTTGTGACGGAAAGTATCCGCAAATTTTTGATCAATCATGCAGTGTCAGAAATGTTTCCATTTTTGTGGCTAAAGTAGTAATTTCGCCACGTTTCTAACAGACAACCACCATACCAAATTCAACATCATGCTCAGAATAGGCGTACTCGGCGCAGGCCATCTAGGAAAAATTCATCTCAAATGCATTAAGCAGATATCAAAGTATCAGTTGGTTGGCTTTTACGATGCCGATGCAGAAAATGCAGCGAAAGTTGAAAAGGAACTTGAAGTAAAAAGTTTTGAGGGCATCGATGAGCTCATCGATCAGGTTGATGTGGTTGATATTGTTACCCCTACCCTTTCACATTTCGATTGTGCCTCACGTTCTCTCCGCAAATTCAGGCATGTATTTATTGAAAAACCCATTGTTACCACCCCGGAGGAGGCCCTCGGCCTGATCAAGCTGGCAGCTGAAGCCGATGTTAAGGTACAGGTGGGGCATGTTGAGCGGTTCAACCCCGCCTTTATCGCTGCTGCTCCCTACATCGACAATCCGATGTTCATCGAAACACACCGGCTGGCGCAGTTCAACCCGCGTGGAACCGATGTCCCTGTCATACTTGACCTGATGATCCACGATCTGGATATTGTGCTGAGTGTTGTGAAGTCAGGAATCAGAAAGGTGAGCGCCAGCGGTGTTTCTGTGGTTAGCGATACCCCCGATATAGCCAACGCCCGCATTGAGTTTGACAACGGATGTGTTGCCAACCTTACAGCCAGCCGCATTTCGATGAAGAATATGCGCAAATCGAGGTTCTTCCAGAGAGACGCCTACATTGCCGTTGATTTCCTTGAAAAATCTTCTGAAATAATACGGATGAGGGAAGTTGATCCCAACCACGCCGACCCCCTGGCCATGATCCTTGACCTGGGACAAGGAAAGCAACCCAAACAGATCCTCTTTGACAAACCAGCCATTGAGCCCATCAATGCCATTCTTACTGAACTTGAGAGCTTTGCAGACGCCATCATCAACAATACCACCCCACCGGTAACCATACACGATGGCTATGCAGCCCTTGACCTAGCCTACCGGATTATTGAGAAAATGAACCAGGCAGCCAACATCTCCTGAGCAGGTTAATAAATTGTTAATTTTTTCTCAATTTTTTATACAATTCAACCGCAATAAAATTGCCCGCCCTGCGTTGATTTTACCTTAAAGAAGGCGTGTGTAAAGGAATAACTCATGAGGATTTTTACGGTTTCGGCATTATTCATCAGTATACTTGGAGTAACAATCACTTTAACAAGTGGTTGTGCAGAGAAGAACGATGACGACCTGATTCCATCCTACCTGAGAATTGACAAAATCGACCTTTCCACCACCAGCGATCAGGGCACCTCTTCGCACAACATCACCGATGCCTGGGTTTATGTAGACGAAACCCTGATCGGAGCCTTCGAATTGCCGGCCACCATTCCGGTACTTAAAGATGGAAAACAGAACATCACCATCCGTCCCGGCATAAAACTCAACGGAATCTCGAATACCCGAAGCATCTATCCGTTTTATGCCGATATCAAAAGAAGCATTACCCTGGTGCGTGACAGCATTGTCAACATATCCGATGCCGTTACTACTTACAAATCCAATACAGGTTTCCCCTGGATAGAAGATTTTAACTACTCAGGCGTCACCCTCGATACTACTTCCAAGAGCACCGTGGCCATTGTTAAAACAAACAATCCAGATGTAATCTTCCATGAAGACGGAGAAGTAAACACCTATTCGGCCTTTGTCAGCTTACCGGCCGATTCGTCTATCTTCGAAGCCGTTTCAACGGAGAAGTATGATTTCCCAGGCAACGGATCAGCCATTTTTCTGGAAATGAATTACAGGATCAACCACAACCTGGTGATCGGGGTCTTTTATACCACCTCCGGCATCCGGATTCAGAGGCCACTGCTCATCCTGAACGAAACCGATGAATGGAAAAAGGTATATGTGAACCTGACTGTTCCAAAATACGATACACCCAATGCCACGGATTTCCAGATCTTCATCGGAACCGACAAGGAAGACGGAACCGGGGAAGCTGAAATCTATTTAGACAACCTTAAACTGGTACATTTTTAATCCGCGTAAATGAATAAAACTCTACAGGTAACCAAGTACATTGTTGCTGATCTGATTGCAGCTATCCTCGCCTGGGGGGCATTTTTCGTTTACCGGAAAGTGTCGGCCGATCCGAATGTCTTTGAGTATCCTGAAGCGATTTTTCAGGATACCAACCTGCTGTATGGTCTGGTTTTTATCCCGGTTTTCTGGCTGTGCGTTTATATAATGATGGGCACCTACCGCAGGATTTACCGCAAATCCAGGCTCAGGGAACTCGGACAAACCCTGCTGATTACCATCATTGGTGTCATCATTCTCTTTTTCGCACTTATACTCGACGATACCATAGTCAGCTACCGCAATTACTACGAATCGGTGCTGGTTCTCTTTGCGCTTCATTTCATCCCTACCTATCTTTTCAGGCTCATTCTCACTTCCATCACGGCATACCGGATACATCACAAAATGATCGGATTCAACACCATTGTTGTCGGCAGCAATGGCAATGCAATATCCATATTCAATGAAATAGAAAATCAGGAAAAATCGAGTGGAAACCGCTTTGTGGGATTTGTAAACGCTGTGGATTACAATGACTACAAACTGAAGAAGTTTCTGAAGCATCTGGGGCACATCAATGATTTAAGGAACATTATAAAGGAGCACAACGTGGAGGAAGTCATCATTGCCATTGAGCGTTCGGAGGTAAAAACCATCGAAAAGATTATAACCGAAGTTGAAGACACCAACGTGGTTATTAAGGTAATTCCCGACATGCAGGACTACCTGCTGGGGACCATACGGTCTACTTCCATCTTCCATGCGCCCCTGCTGCAGATCTCTCCCGATCTGATGCCTGCCTGGCAGCAATCGCTCAAACGCATCATCGACATTGTGGCCTCCATCATTGCCATGACCATTCTGATTCCCGCTTACCTGGGTGTTGCCATGGGCATCAGGTTTACCTCCAAAGGCCCCATTCTCTATAAGCAGCAAAGGGTAGGCATACATGGCAAGCCCTTTACCATGATCAAGTTCAGAAGCATGTATTGTGATGCAGAGAAAGGTGGCATTCCACAACTCTCATCCAAGGAAGACCCCCGCATTACCCCTTTCGGGAGGTTTCTGCGCAAAGTGAGGCTCGATGAAATCCCGCAATTCTGGTCGGTGCTGATCGGCGATATGTCGCTGGTAGGCCCTAGGCCTGAACGCCAGTATTTTATCGATCAGATTGTGCAACGCGCACCGCAATACCGCCTCCTGCAGAAAGTGAAACCCGGCATTACCTCCTGGGGGCAGGTTAAATACGGATACGCCGAAAATGTGGATGAAATGGTCGAACGCCTCAAGTTTGATATCCTCTATATCGAGAATATGTCCCTTGCCATGGATTTTAAAATCCTCATTTATACCGTGATCATCGTCGCTCAGGGAAGAGGGAAGTGAGTCAGGACAAATTTCTAATTTCTAATTTCTAATGTCTAATGTCTAAAGCACGATGTTAGAATGTTGATTTCTAATTTTTTAATATGAAAGGGTAATATAAAATCATATCGATTTGCAGTTTGCAATTTTGTAATATTTTAATGAATCAAAAACCCATTCTGAAACCTATGGATGACAGCACGATTCTCAATTAATCTCGAATGCAATTCTTTCAGGAATTATAAATTAGACATTAGTAATTCTATATCAGCCCGTTCTCAATCATCTGAACGATGGTCTCTATGTCGCGGTCCTTGCCTTCAGGATCGTATTTTTCCTTGAGGTTGTAGCCAAAAATCCGGCTCAGGTTCTGCCAGAAAAAGGCCACGAAACTCCCCCTGAGCTCTTTAACGATGTGGTAGGTTGGCGTTCCTGTTTCCCGGTCAACCAGTTTGAGCAGAATCCTCCCCTGGGTGAAGGTGAGTCCTTTCAGCTCTTCACCAAACTCGGCCTTCAGTTCATCTTCGGCTTTCTTGTAGAGTTTCTTTTGCTCTTTTTCCGATAAGCCAGCCATCATTTTGTCGTATTCCTGCAGCTTGATGCCGGCCAGCCGGGCATAGGGGTAGACTTTCTTTACATTTCTTACCAAACGGTCGAACCGGCGCTGATCGGCCGGGGTACGGTAAATGATGAAGCCTTTGATTCTCACCACCGGGAGATCCATCATGGGAATGGTGTCACCATCTACCACTTTGGCTTTGGCAACAATCACATCAGTGGTTTGCGTATATGCCGGAAAAACACACCCGGCAAGAAGAATTGCAATAAAAAAAAGGCGTTTCATGCCCATCTCTTTTTATTTCCGGCAGTTGTTACAAATTCAATGCCGGATAGTATAACGCAGGCATTTCAGAAATGTTTTATTTCCGGCTCCTGTGATAAAAATGATCATTTGAATTCATGGAATCTCCATAAAGGGAAGCGGATCAGGCAACTTTAAGCCGGGTCAGGCTGGCCTTGCCCATCTTCTCTTCTGCATAGGAACGGCTGATGGTCAGCT
>CALMDN010000077.1 GCA_937864935.1 uncultured Bacteroidales bacterium | reverse complement strand
TCTGGCTCTTTTCCCGGGGTCTGGGGCGAAACCGAGTCATCCTCCAGTGGCGCTACAGGAGTGAGAGGATATGCACTGAGCACAACCACCGCAGGAGGTTCTGCAGGTGTGCATGGAAGGAATTTTGCATTAAACAATTTCGGCTATGGGGTGCGGGGTACACACGACAGCGGTGGCTGGGGTGTTTACGGTGAAACAGTTTCCGGAAGGGGTGTAAATGGGGTTTCTACATCTACAACTGAAGAAGCTTACGGGGTGTATGGCCAATCGGCCTCCGCAACAGGAGTGTATGGCGTTTCTACTGCTTCAGAAGGGGTTGGCCGTGGTGTAACTGGCGTCGGCACTACTACAGGAGTAAGAGGGGATGCACCGTTTTTCGGCATATATGGTGTTGCAACTGCAACTTCAGGTGCCAGAGGCGTGCATGCAGAAGCTCCTGGAGGCAATAATTACGGCGTATACTCCATTGGAAATGTCTATGTATCTCAAAATTTAACCGTTAGCGGTAATAAATCGTTTATTATTGACCACCCACAGTATCCGGCAGAAAAATACCTTTACCATTTCAACACCGAAGGCCCCGAACCATACAATATGTATCGGGGCACTGTAGTCCTGGACGAAAACGGCTCAGCAAGAGTAAGCTTACCGGACTATTTCGAGTCGATAAATATTGACTTTACCTATCACTTAACACCGGTTGGCAAATGGGCTCCGGTATATATTGAAGAAGAAATCAAGGGAAATCAATTCCTGATCAGTGGCGGGGAGCCCGGTTTAAAGGTTTCGTGGCAGGTAACGGCTGTCCGCAATGACCCCTGGGTTCGTGATAAAGGTTATCAGGCTGAGGTTGAAAAACCTGCTTCAGAGAAAGGAACATACATATACCCTGAGGGCTATGGGAAACCTGCCGAAATGGGACGCGATTCCTCTCCTGACAGTAAGGAAGAATCCCTGAAATACAAAGCCAGAGACAAATAAAATACACTGAACAGGATGCTAAGAACAAATAATGGGGTTATAAGGAGTAAGGCAGACTGGTTAAGAAACTTTCTTCACAAGACAGTGAACATACTGAATGGATAATATAAACAAGTTTTACCCGATCCTGATATCAGCATGAATCTGATGGAAGAAAGCCTTCACCGGCTGTAAAAACACATGCTACACTCATTCTGGCAAAATCTCTGCGGGAGAAAGGAAGTCATTAACTTACACCTGATAATCCATGAGAATCAATATCTTACAGGTCGAAATAAATAAGGTGCGTGAAACACATACTCGTTCCACTGCACCTTTTCTAACTCATCAATCCGATTCCGGCATTTACTGAACAGGGTCAGACATTCTGCCGGCCGGATATCATCTTTTCAGGTTAATCACGCGCCAGGGCGACAAACTCATCGTAGGTCACCTTCTTCACTTCCGGCTGCAGTTTTTCCTTCAGCAGACCCAGGAGTTTCTGCTCGAACAGCTGATCGTTGATGCGGCGGACATCTTCCTTGTTCTTCATGAATGAATCCACGATGCTGTCGATGCGCATCTTCATGTCGTCGTCCATCTCGCTGCTGCCCGGACGGCGGAAGTAACCCCTGAACACATCACGGATCTCTTCTTCGGTAACCTCCACGCCATATTCACGGATCAAACGGTTCTCGATCAGCTGCCAGCGCATTGAACGGGCATAGTCATCATAATGGGATTCAATCTCTTCGGCGCTGATCTTCTCATTAACCTCTACCAGCCAGCGTTTCAGAAATTCATCCGGCAGGGCAATGGCCGATTTTTCAATGATGGCTTTTACCGCATCGTTGAAGAACTTTTTGTCGCTTTCGCCGGTAAATGAACCGGCAGCATCCTGCCTGATCTTTTCAATCAGTGCGGCTTCATCGGCGATTTCAACCCCCGGATAAACTTTTTCGAAGAACTCAGCATTCACCTCAGCAGGCATCATCCGGCTGATGGAAGTTACGCTGAAGTTAAAGGCCGAGGTAAGCTGTTCGGCCTGCTCTTTGGTTATGCCAAGCATGGCAGCAACATCGGTGGCATTGCCGGAGGCCTTCATGGGATGGAAGGTAACCACACTTCCCTTCTTTGCACCGGCAAACAAAGCCTGATCTGCTTCATCGGCGAAGACTTCCGGATTAACGGTACCTTCGGTGGCAATGCCGCCCTCTTTTGCCTTACCTTCTTCATCCAGCTCTTCAAATGAGCCTTTAAGCAGGTCACCTTTTTCGAAAGACTCCACCTCTGCGGGCTCACCATTGCGGCGGCGCATGTCATCGAGGTATTTGACGGCCATTTCTTCGGAGATCTCGATATGAAAATAATCCAGGTTCAGACCTTTATCCAGAACCAGATCAAACTTAGGGCTGAGGCCCAGGTCGAAATAAAAACTCATCTCCCCAGGATTGCTCCAGTCGAACTCCTGTGTTTTTTCGGTATTGGGAATTGCATTGCCGATCAGATCAATCTGCTGCTCCCTGATGTAGTTCTCCAGCGACTGGTTGAGCAGTTTGTTGATCTCATCAGCGGTTACTGCCTGTCCGTACATCTTTTTGGTGAGTCCGAAAGGCACTTTCCCGGGCCTGAAGCCAGGCATCTGGGCCTTGCGCTGGTAGTCCTTCAGCACTTTCATTACTTTCTCTTCATAGTCAGCCGGACTAAGGTCGATGCGGATGGTGGCGGTCAGATTACCGGTGTTCTGCAATTCAATATTCATTGTTATACGGGTAGATTAATTTGTTGTATGTTCATTATCAGCCATTAAGCGCTGTTAAGCCCTGCACTTCGCAGGAGCGGCAAAGGTAGAATTTTTTATTGAATAATAAAGCCCCCTGAACCAAAGAATTAGTTCTCAGGATAATGTGGCTGATTGGTAAAAAAACCTGCATCAGGCTTGCATTTTGTTGCTGAATGATGTACGTTTGTAAGGTATTGTGAAGGTATGTCAGGAAAAACCGGAAATCACCTGCATTACCTTTTCACGTTCTTTGTATTAATGTCTGAAAATGAAAAAATCCTCACGGCATTCTAAGTTCTGGTGCTGTGGGGAAGCCAAAATAAACACAGAGCTAACCCGTAAATATCAAATGCTATGGAATTAAAGGAAGTATTTAAACCGAGCGAAGAGGTTCTTGAAAAAATGAACGCCCTTATGGATTCACTCAGCAATACCGAAAACGAGCAGGACATTGACCTGCAGAAGGAAGACTGCACCGGCTGCTGGGGTGGCACCTGCGCCAACGGCATTACCGGCTGATCTTCAGCGAAAAACATGCAGACGGTTAAATCCGGGTAAAGGCACCAACTGGTTCTATTACCCGGATTTACACTGATGGCACCCTTCATTCCCTGATTCCCCATCCTGATCATTGTATGTCAGACCATACCATTCCCGCCAATAGCAGTTTTCAGCTTTCCCTGATCATCACCGAAAAATGCAACCTCAACTGCGACTATTGCTTCTGCAACAAGAGCATGAACCGCAGCATGAGCCCTGCAACGGCGCGTTCGCTGATCGGTCAGGCCCTGGCGGAGTATTCCGGCAGCATTGAAACACTGAACATTCTGCTGATGGGCGGCGAACCGTTTCTTGAATTTGAACTCATCCGGGATCTCGTGAAATGGGTGAGAACAACGTATCCAGAGCAGCAGATAAAGTTCAAGGCGGTAACCAACGGCACCCTGGTGCATGGTGAAATACAGGACTGGCTGCTCAGCAACAGCGATCTCTTTTCCGCAGAACTCAGCCTCGATGGTACCGAAGAAGACCACAACAGCTATCGGAGCGGCTCATTCGACAGCATAGATTTCGCCTTCTTCCACAACAAACTGAAACACCCTGTTGTAAGTACCGTGGTGTCACCGGCAACCCTCGACCACATGGCCGGCAACATCATCAGCCTGGCGGAGACCGGCTTCCGTATCAAGGCTGTACTGGCCGACGGGGTTGACTGGGCTTCACAGGAACCGGCAGGCCGGCTTGCTCAACAACTGATGAAGCTGATTGAATTTTATCTGAAAAGCCCGTCACTGTACCCCTTTAGCCTGCTCTCTTTCGCTACCTGGGCGGTGAATGACCCGGAAGCTGTTACCGCCTGCCAGCCAGGCATCAATTCCATAGCGGCAGATACCGCCGGAAACAGACTGGCCTGTCATCGATCCAGCAGTTATTACAATACAGGAAAGTGGAAAATACCTGGAGAAAGCATTGCCCTGCAGGAACCCGGATACCTGAACGAGGCCTGTGCATCCTGCTGCATAAGGCACCTCTGCCACTCCTGCCCTGCCAGTGTGGCTTCCATAAAAAACGATGCTGAACAGAGCCGTACCAGCTGTCTGATGTCAAAAGTACTTTTTACTGCAAACGCCTGGTTTCACCTGCGATTGCTCACCGAAAATCCCGACCATCGCTTTCTGCGCCACCGCAGCAATTCACAGAAAAGAGCCATGCTAACCGGTTCGAAGTTCATCCTCGACAACCTGAATCCCGATGTCCCGTTTTAATTGTTCTGAACCATGAGAGGAGAATCGAAACGCAGCAGGGAAATTTTCGTGATGGTTACCAACCATTGCAACCTGGCGTGTTCCTATTGCTACGAACCGGTTAAGAACAAACAGCTGATCTCCCCGGAGGCCATCAAGCCGGTGATCAGCCGCGACATCAGCAACAGCCGCGAAAACACCAGCGAGTACTTTCTGATTTTCCACGGAGGAGAACCTTTTCTTGCTTTCCGCGAAATGAAAGAGATTGCGGAATGGGCATGGCAAACTTACCCGGACCTCAACACCACCTGCATGGTGACCACCAACGGCACGGTGCTGACGCCTGAAATCCGCGAATGGCTGACCCGCAACCGCAAGCGTTTTGTG
>CALMDN010000076.1 GCA_937864935.1 uncultured Bacteroidales bacterium | reverse complement strand
CCCGAAAGGCCGACAGTGTCGCTTACAACCCGCATCTATCCAGGAAAGGTGGATTTCAAGACGCAGACCGGTGTTTTTGGTACTCCGGGAAAAAGTGTACGCATTGAGCTGCCGCTCAGCAAATACATTTCTTTTATGGATAAGCTGGAATGGCGGATGCGATCAAACGAATTGTTTCTTACCAACAGCCTGGCCCAGCGGGCCGCACTTGCAGATACTGCTGACCTGAGAGAGCTTGTTGACTTCGACTTTTCGGGTTCAGAATTTACGTCCACGGATCCCCTGCGTGATTCCCTGCAGTTCTTCGCCATGGAAGCCACTTATGCCATGAAGGAAAATCAGATCAACGCCCGGGAGGTGAAGATGATCCGTGTTGCCGATGTTGCTGTATTCCCCGGCGATGGTAAGGTTACCATTCTCTCTGATGGGAATATGCAGCCACTGCAGGGTGCCTCCATTATTGCCAACCGTAAGAACAAGGTTCACCGGATATACAATGCCTCTGTGAAGGTAAATTCGCGAAAAGACTATTCTGCCGAGGGCTATCTTGATTACACAGATGAGGATGGAAATGTGGAACCTGTTTTCTTCAGCCCGATTGTGGTAGATGATACCGGGGTTACCAGGGGAAAGGCCAGACTGGGGAAGGGGGAAGAGTTTGCTCTGAGCAGTCACTTCAGCTTTACCGGTAACATTGAACTGAATGCCAACGAGCCTTACCTGACTTTCGACGGGGGCTACCGTTTAACCAATGAGTGTGTGGCTGCCAATGGTCCGTGGGTCTCGTTCAGGTCAGCCCTTAACCCGGCCAGTCTTCGCTTACCGGTTCAGATGCAGATGAAAGACAGTATTGGTGATCCGGTACTTGCAGCGATTGTATATTCCGATTTCTTTGGCAGCATTTACCCGGCAGTTTTTGAGAAACCGAAAGCATTTGGCGATACCCTGGTGGCAGCTGCCAGTGGAAGCATTACCTTCGACAGGCGCAGTGCTTCCTATTTAATCGCAGACGATAACAGGCTTGACGGAAAGCAGCTTTCAGGCAATATGCTCATACTGAATACAAAACAATGTATTCTTTCGGGGGATGGCTCCATTGAGCTCGGAGCCGGGCTGGGACAGGTAAAACTGCAGACCTTTGGAAAGACCGATTATTTTACGGTTGTTGACTCAGGGGTCTTCAACCTCTCGATGGTAATTGACTTTTTCTTTTCCGACCAGGCATTCTCACGCATGAGAGAAAGCCTGTTACAGGCCAACCTGAACGGGACGGAGGTGAATTCGCCGGCTTATGCTTCCATGCTGTACAACCTTCTGGGAGAGGGGCCTGCCCGCGAATTGCTTGAAGAACTGAATACAACCGGCCAGGTGCGTCGTTTGCCCCCTCAGCTCACGCGGAGCCTTCTGCTTACCAACCTGAAAATGACCTGGAACCCTGATCTGAAATCATTCATCAGCAAGGGCACCTTTGGTATAGCCGGTATTCAGAAAGAGTTGGTGAACAGGCAGGTGGAAGGCTATGTTGAGATTGGTAAACGGCGTACAGGAGACATCCTTAACATCTACATTGAAGCTGATCAGAACACCTGGTACTTTTTTACCTATGGTAATGGAATTATGCAGGCCATTTCCTCGAGCAACGACTTTAACAACATCATTGCTGCCATCAAGGAAGACAAACGCAGTGTAAAGGGAGAGACCGAAGAAGATGGCTACCAATACATCATTTCAACTCCGGAACGGAGAATCGCATTTCTACGTAGAATGCAGTCAATCAGTGAATAATTTAAACCAGGTTTAAACATGATTACACCTTCGGTTGTCATGGCAATGATCATTGCCTATTTGTTGGGGTCTGTACCGACTTCGGTATGGGTGGGTAAGTGGTTTTTCAACCTGGATATACGCACCCACGGGAGTGGCAATGCCGGAGCTACCAACACCATACGTGTGCTCGGACTGAAGGCAGGGATACCGGTACTGCTGTTTGATGTATTTAAAGCCTGGCTGGCTGTGCACATTTCCACCTACTTATCGGATCCTTATTTTACAGAAAATCAGGAGGTTATATATTGGATTATTGTGGGGGGGCTCGCAGTTGTGGGCCATGTTTACCCAGTATTTGCAGGGTTCAGAGGAGGGAAGGGGGTGGCTACCCTGGTGGGAGTGGTTATCGCATTGTATCCGGCTTCCTTTCTCGTGATATTGTTTTTCTTTATTCTGATGATGTTTCTTACACGAATCGTATCGGTCTCTTCTATAAGCAGCTCGGTGGTTTTCCCCCTGATTGCCATATTTGTATTTGGTGAGAACCGCATCCCGCTGGTAATACTGGCTGTCATCATTCCGGCTTTTGTGATCTATACCCACCGTGAGAACATAAAACGACTGCTGAACGGTACTGAAAAAAAGTTTGATTTTGGGAAAAACAGGATCAATAAGTAAAGCAGGCAGTTAGGAAATGTGTTGATAATTTTCTGAGTTAAGCGCCCGGGATTGTAACCTCATTGTCATTTTATTTTTTAATTTTACCGTGAACTATCAGAAAAAGTAACCTTATGAAATTTATTGTCTCAAGTCAGAATCTGCTGAAAAGCCTGCAATCAATCAGCGGGGTGCTCAATTCAAGCAACACACTGCCAATACTCGACGATTTTCTTGTTGAACTTACCGGCAACACGCTTAAGCTCACGGCTTCTGACCTGGAAACCACAATGACGGTGGTAATCGAAGCCAATATGGCAGAAGACGATGGCTCGGTTGCAATTCCGGCCAAAATTCTGCTTGAGCTGCTTAAGACCTATGGTGATACCCCCCTTACTTTTACCATCGATCAGAATCAGGGAATCGAAATTGCTGCCGATGAAGCCAAATTCCGGATCGCCGGCCACAATGCCGACGAGTTTCCACGCTCACCGGAGATGGAATCCACTTCTGCATTTGCACTTACTTCAGAATTGTTGCTGACTGCCATCAACAAGACCATTTTCGCAACAGGGAACGATGACCTCAGACCGGCAATGTCGGGGGTTTTCTGTGACCTTTCACCCGATTCGGTGATCTTTGTTGCCACCGATGCCCACAAGCTGGTCCGCTACAAACGCACCGATGCCAGCGCTGAGAATTCCACCTCCTTCATCATGCCGAAAAAGCCGCTGAATCAGCTGAAAAGCATTCTCCCGGCCGATAACAGTGAAGTGAATGTGGTTTACAATGAAACCAATGCAAGATTTACCTTTAAGAATATCGACCTGATCCGTCGTCTGATTGAAGGGCGCTACCCGAATTATGAAGCTGTGATCCCACAGGATAACCCCAATACCCTGATTGTCGACCGGCAGTCGCTGATCACCACCCTGCGCCGCGCATCCTTCTTCGCCAATAAATCAACCAATCAGATCCGTCTTGCCATCACCGGTCAGGAGCTGTATGTGGATGCCGAAGATGTTGATTTTGCCCATGAATCTCGCCAGAGGCTCAGCTGTAATTATACAGGTGATGACATGGAAATCGGATTCAATTCGAGATTTCTGGTCGAAATGCTGGTGAATATACCTACAGAAAACATACGCCTCGAGTTGTCAGCACCCAACAGAGCGGGTATTCTTCGTCCGGTTGACGGGGAAAATGCCGCCGAAGACCTGTTGATGCTTGTGATGCCGGTGATGCTGAATTCCTGATTTCTACTATTTTTTCATCTTTTATTAACTTTCCTGACATCGGTTTGTTTATTGCTGGCGGAGGTTATGCTTCACCCTCTATTTATCTGTTGTAAAATTTTTAAACCCGGGTTAGTATGAAAAAAATCAACTTTTTAAAAGCGGGGATCATTTCCCTGTCGTTTATGGCTTTCTTATACATAGGTACTTCCTGTGAGAAAGTGAAAGATATGGCCGAATTTGACATCAGTTACACCCTGCCTGATGCGCATTTCACCATCGATTCCGTTGACTATCTTCCCAAGGCTGAGCAGTTGCTCGTTGAGGAGGTCATGACATTGAATGTAGACAGTATTATTGCCAAGCACGATCTGGATGGTATCGGAGAAACCCAGTTTGAGTATGTCACCCTTGAAGTAGAATCACCAGCCTGGGTTACTTTTTCGTGGCTGAATTCCGCGAGGGTAACAGTCAGCGCCCAGGGACTCAGTGAAACACAGGTTGCCGCTGTAACTTCGGTCTCAGGCGATGGCAGATCGGTAAACCTGCAGCTGAGCAACACGAATGTCTCATCCACGATTTCAACCGGTAGCTTTGTACTCAGGGTATACGGCGACATCACCCCTCCGTTGCCTGCCGCCAATATCGGGCTTGTACTGAAGTCAAAAATTAAAATGACGGTACAGCCGGTTTAGTCGGAACCGGTTCAGTAAAAACATTAAAGCCCGGGAAACCGGGCTTTTTGTTATTCAAACAAGGTGCTCAGCTCAAGCCAGCGGTCGGTTTTTGAACTGATTTCCTGTTCAAGTTCAGCATACCTGCCCGCCATTTCACCCAGCTCGGCCGGGGAGCAATCGCCGCTGTTCATGCGGTTCATCAGCGTATCTTTTTCCTGTTCCAGACGCTGGATGTCAGCATCCAGCTGATCAAACTCAGTTTTCTCCTTGTAGGAAGGTTTCCTGGGTCTGTTGTCGTTATCCTGCTTCTTAGCCGGTTTCTCGGCAACCACTGCTTTGTTTCTGGCAGCCCTGGCTTCTTCAGCCATTCGTTCGCGGTAATATGCGGTATAATTTCCGTAGTAATCCTTGATTTTGCCGCTCCCCTCAAACACGAAGACATGATCAACCAGTTTGTCCATGAAAAACCGGTCGTGTGAAACCACCAGCAGGCAGCCGCCGAAGTTAATGAGGAACTCTTCCAGCAGGTTCAGGGTGTGGATGTCGAGATCGTTGGTTGGCTCATCAAGTATCAGGAAATTGGGGTTTTTCAGCAGCTGCATCAGCAAAAAGAGCCGGCGTTTTTCGCCTCCGCTCAGGCTTGAAAAGTAGTTGTACTGCAGGGTATGCGGAAAGTTGAAATGCGCCAGAAAAGCCGAAGCGGTGATGCGCCCTTTGCCAAGCGGCATTTCTTCGGCAATGTCTTTGGCAATGTCGATAACCCTTTTGTCTTCCATTGGCTGAAAGCCTTCCTGGGAATAATAGCCGAACACAATGGTCTGACCAGCCGTGATGTGCCCCATATCGGGCCTCAGGTTGCCCATGATCATATTCAGAAGGGTGGATTTGCCGCTACCGTTGCGTCCGATGATGCCAATGCGTTCTCCTTTTTTAAAAATGTAGGAGAAGTTTTCAATCAGCCTGTTCTCGCCGAACGATTTAAAGACATTGTTTACCTCCAGCACTTTGCCGCCGATGCGTGTCATTTTTACCTCGAGCGGGCCGGTATCTTTCTCAGCACGCCGGTTGGCCTTTTCCTGTATTTCATAGAAATTGTCGATGCGGGCTTTTGATTTGGTGGTGCGGGCCTGTGGCATGCGGCGCATCCATTCGAGTTCCTGCCGGTACAACCCCCGGGCTTTGTCGGTTTCGGTCTGTTCGATCAATTCCCGTTCAGCTTTTTTCTCAACGAAATAGGCGTAGTTGCCTTTGTAACGGTAAAGTCTGTTGTTGTCGAGCTCAAGAATCTCGTTGCAGACATTGTCAAGAAAATAACGGTCGTGGGTAACCACCAGCAGGCTCAGGTTCTGACGTGAGAGGTACTCCTCAAGCCATTCGATCATTTCGATGTCGAGGTGGTTGGTGGGTTCATCCAGGATCAGCAGGTCGGTTTCTTCAATCAGGGCTTTGGCCAGGGCGACTTTCTTGCGTTGTCCGCCCGAAAGTTCTCCGGTTATCTGCTCAAGGTCGGTAATCTTGAACCGCGACAAGATCTCTTTTATCCGTACATCATAGTCCCAGGCACCCAGGCTTTCCATTACATTGGTGCAGGTCTCGAGTTCTTTGTGTATCTCCGGGGTGTCGTGGTGTTTCAGCTGCTGCAGAACCCGCTCATAATTTCTGATGGCCCGGATAAAGTCATTTTCCGATTCAAACAAAACATCGAAGACCGGTTTGTTGTCATCCATTTCGGGGTTTTGAGGAAGGTAGGCCCAGCGGATGTCTTTGCGGTAGGTAACCGAACCCGAATCAGGCAGGTCTTTACCGGTGATGATGTTGAGCAGGCTGCTTTTACCGGCACCGTTTCGGGCAATAAGGGCTACTTTGCTTCCCTGGTCAATTCCGAAAGTGATGTTGCTGAACAGTTCTTTCTCTCCGTACGATTTGCTTAACTGTTCAATGAGAAGGTAATTCAAGGCTTTTTTTCTGCAAAGATAGGATTATAAAACATTGAGCGGGGTGAACCGGCAACCTGACCTATAATAAAAGAGCTTCCCTCAGACAGGAAGCTCTTTTAAGACCTTAAAAAAGGAAGCACTATATCTTTTTTACATCAATAGCTTTTTTTCCCCTTTTGTCTTCAGCAATTTCAAAAGAAACGCGGTCATTTTCACTCACTTTTTCGGTAAGGCCGGTTGCATGAACAAATACATCATGTTCGGTTTCATCATCAACAATAAACCCGAAACCCTTACGCTCATTGAAGAATTTAACTTTACCGGTAGGCATAATAATTGGTTGTTAGTGATTAGTCTCACAAATGTAATAAAAAAACGGCCAGAATCAAAGGATTAAAGGGCTTTAAATCAAAACGATTGTATCATTTCTGCCGGATAGTTGACAGTTTACGTACGTCAGGAGGTTGTTGATGCCTCTCCGGAACGCCGAATGTTTAAACTTCTATACCGAGTAACCAGTAGAAATTTTTCCTGGCTTCTTCTTCATTTTGTCCGCACACAGCCTCCTCCGGCATAAACCCACGACAAACCGCCGGCCGGTCGGGATGTCCGAAAATCATGCATTTAAGATCCGGGCTGAGGTTAACGCACGGCATCATCGCGGGTTTACCTTCAGGCATGCCCGGTATGGGAGAACTGATGGAAGGATAAATACAGCAGGCTCCGCAGCTTTCCCGACATTCCATGGTGAGAACGTAATAATCTGTTGATTCAGGTAAATTTTAAAGAGGCTGCCTGAGAAGCATTCTGCTCTCCGGACAGCCTCCTTTTAGAGATGGTTATAGCTGCGGGCCAGCGGCGACCAGACGTTTGCCTTCTTCGTTGTCGGTATACTTTTCGAAGTTGCTGATAAACCTCTGGGCGAGATCCATGGCTTTTTCGTTCCACACTTCCGGTGTGGGATAGGTGTCGCGTGGATCAAGTACAGCGGGGTTCACGCCGTGCAACTGAGTCGGTACTTCAAGATTGAAATACGGAATCATCTTGGTCGGTGCATGGTCGATGGATCCATCCAGGATGGCATCGATGATTGCCCGGGTATCTTTGATGGAGATCCGCTTTCCGGTTCCGTTCCAGCCCGTGTTTACCAGATAGGCCTTTGCCCCTGATTTTTCCATGCGTTTTACAAGCTCAATGCCATACTTCGTCGGATGAAGTGTGAGGAAGGCATTGCCGAAACAGGCTGAGAATGTGGGTTGCGGTGAGGTTACCCCCCTTTCGGTACCGGCCAGTTTGGCGGTAAAGCCCGAAAGAAAATGATATTTGGTCTGATCGGGGGTTAATTTTGAAACCGGAGGTAAAACACCGAAGGCATCGGCGGTGAGAAAGATCACCTTGGTGGCATGACCACCTTTGGAAACCGGTTTTACAATGTTGTCGATGTGGAAGATCGGGTAAGAAACGCGGGTATTTTCTGTTTTC
>CALMDN010000075.1 GCA_937864935.1 uncultured Bacteroidales bacterium | reverse complement strand
CGAGGTGTCGATGCTGTTTAAACCGGTATGAACCACACTGAACTTCTCTTTTTCTCCGTTTTCGTTTGCGTTATTGTGGCTGTTCTAGTGCTCGACCTCGGTGTGTTTGAAAAGCAGAACCATGTGGTAAAATTCAGACAGGCGCTGAGAATGACCATTTTATGGGTTGCTGTTTCCCTTTGCTTTTATCTGTTTCTGGTTTTTTACGGACACCTTATTCATATCGGGAACAATGGCAGCATGGCTGATATAAGACGATTGGTTGAAAAATACGGGCATCCCATCAGAACAGAACACCTTACCTATACAGAAGCATTGGTTAAATACAATCACAACCTGGCCCTTGAATTTCTAACGGGTTATCTGATTGAAAAATCCCTCTCGGTTGACAATATTTTTGTGATGGTTATGATTTTTATGGCATTCGGGGTGGAGCAGCGCTATTACAGACGGGTGTTGCTCTGGGGAATTCTGGCTGCCATCGTATTGCGGTTCATCTTTATTTTTTCGGCTTCGGCGCTGATTCTGAAATTCAGCTGGATGCTTTATATTTTCGGACTCCTGCTTATATACACCGGAGTTAAGATGTTCTTAACCCGCAACAGGAATGAGCAGATCGATGTGGCGCATCACCCTGTTGTTAAATTTGCCTCAAAACGATTCCCCGTCTATCCTGCTTTTCTGAGACAGCATTTTTTTGTTAAGTTAGACGGAAAATGGTTTATTACACCTTTATTTCTTGTACTCATGGTGATAGAATTCAGTGACCTGATTTTTGCCGTTGATTCCATTCCGGCCATCTTCAGTGTAACCAAAGATCCCTATATTGTATTCTTCTCCAATGTTTTTGCCATCCTCGGACTGAGGGCCATGTTTTTTCTGGTTGTGAACGTGATCGATCTTTTTCGTTACCTGAAAACCGGATTGGCTTTCCTGCTTGTTTTTATCGGAGCGAAAATGTTGGTGAACCACATCTGGCTCGACCGAATTGGCTTTGATACCCTCGATTCGCTGATGATCATTGCCGGTATTCTCAGCCTAAGTATTCTGCTCTCGGTTCTATTTCCGGAGAAAAAACCACTGTAAGATTGTATCAGTTCGCAAATCTGCGCTTTTATATACCATCGCCTTCTTTTTTCGTGAAAATCACAGTTTGACTTCTTTCTGCGGATCTGAAGATTTCGTTCGCTTCAGACAGAGAAGAACCATAAAGCTCTTCTTTATGCTGGAATTAGGGGCACGATCAAAAAAAAAGACGGAATATTAAGGCTTTGAGCCACTCAGGGGGGGGCGAACCCCCGACGCGTCTCGTCAAGGAAAACGCGACGAGACTGCTCTCCGGCTTGGAATGATTACAATTTATTTCGCAAAAAAGAATAAAAAAAAGCCGGAATACTCCGGCTCTGAGCCACTCAGGGGACTCGAACCCCCGACCCGCGCATTACGAATGCGCTGCTCTACCGACTGAGCTAAAGTGGCAAAAAGCCTGCCTGTATTGAGCAAGCAGGCTTAAAAAACTGGTCGGGATGACTGGATTCGAACCAGCGGCCTCTTCGTCCCGAACGAAGCGCGCTACCGGGCTGCGCTACATCCCGCCTTAATTTTCCTGATTGTTATCAGGGCTGCAAAAGTAATGATTTTCGGAAATGTACCTACAATCAAACGTTTTTTTTATCAGAAAATTTAATTAATTGCATTATTTAGTACTAAGTATAGCAAAGTACTGGTTATTATATTATCTTTGCCGCAGATTTAAAGTCAGGAATATGGAAAAAGCAGAATCAACCATTGCCCAGATGCGAAAAGGGGTGCTCGAAATGTGTGTGCTGGCAGCGATCAGCAGCAAAGAGTCCTATGCGTCAGACATCCTGGTTACCCTGAAGCAGTCACAGCTGATTGTTGTCGAAGGGACCCTCTATCCCATACTCACAAGGCTGAAGAACGAAGGCTTTCTGAGTTATCGGTGGGAGGAATCTACCTCGGGGCCGCCCCGGAAGTATTATGCCATCACGCCTGCCGGTGCCGCTTTTCTAAATGAACTGCGCCTTGGGTGGGACGAGCTGTATTCGGCAGTGAACAAGATTTTTTTAAAGGAAATGGATTCAGAACCCTTAAAGTAATAAGATCATGAAAAAGAATTTCACCGTTAATATAGGTAAGCAGTTGTTCAATATTGATGAAGATGCCTTTGAAATCCTGAACAGTTATCTTAGTCGTTTGAGGAATCTTTTTGCTGCAGATGAAAGCCGCGATGAGATCATGGCCGACATCGAAATGCGGATTGCTGAGCTTCTTGGTCATAGAGTCAGCCAGAAAGGGCAGGGGATTGTGGTGTCAGAATTTGTAAGGGAAGTAATTTCTGAGATGGGAGAACCGGGCCAGCTTTCAGATAGTGGAAGTGAACAGGGCTCTTCCGCCACTTCATCAAGAACAACCGGTAAGCTCTTCCGTGATCCGATAAACCGGAAAGTCGGAGGTGTTGCATCGGGGCTCGCTGCCTTTATCGGGATCAATCCCATATGGATCAGGCTGGTTTTCCTTCTTTCAACCTTTTTATACGGAAGCGGTCCCATTGTTTATATTGTACTCTGGATTATACTGCCCGAGGCTCAGACCACTGTTGAAAAACTTGAAATGCAGCGACAGCAGATCAATATTGACAACCTTCACAAGGAGCTCGTGGCAGCTGGTTCGGGTATACAGAAATCCGGAAGCAGTTTTCTGGGTTCGCTGGGGACATTGGTACGTACAGGTTTCGAGATACTCTTCAGGCTTCTGCGGTGGGTGTTCCAGATAATTGGCAGGGTATTCGGTTTGTTCCTGATCGGTCTGGTACTCCTGTCATTTGTTTTCCTGGGACTTGCGTTTCTGGTTCGCGAGGATATGGGCATCGGCGGGTATAATTTTGTATCTGTCACACTGGTCCAGGTATTTCAGTGGCTGGTGCCGTCAACCTCCCTGCAGTGGTTGTTTTATCTGGCATTTGCCATGGTTCTTGTTTCGCTTTCAGGACTGCTTATCTACGCCGGATTGCGGTTACTGCTCCGGTGGCCGCCGCTGAGATGGCCCGTTATTCTGGCCTTTTCAATGTTGTTGTTTGCCGGACTACTGATTTCAGGGAATGCCCTTTATCGCTATTCAAAATCAACAGATGCAGCAGTTTCTGTCAACAACCACACCACATTGCCCATGCCGGCAGGGAGGCTTCACATCCAGTCTGGGCCCTGGGATCTTCAACAGGTAATCAACCCCCTGATTGCTGACTCATCCATGAAATATGCGGATGATGCCTTTGGCGAAATTAACCTGAGCCTCAGACCTGCTCCCGGCGACAGCCTGATGGTTACTTTGATCAGGACCTCTTCTGCAACAAATGAATCCATGGCCAGGGATTTTGCTACAGCCATTCATTACAACTGGACCATCAGCGATACCCTGTTTGGTCTGCCTCCCTATTTCAGTATGCCTTTCAACGATGGAATGCACTACCAGGAGCTCAATGTTATCCTCGGAATTCCTGCAGGCAGGGAATTATTCCTTGACCCTTCAATTTCATGGAAAGTGAGATACAGCGATTTCAACAATGTGAGTGATGATGGAGGGATCTATCTCATGACCCGTCATGGCCTCTCAAGGCCTGACTCAACGGCGGTTGCTACAGGTTTGAATCGGTGATTTCCGTTTACTGAATTCTGTCTTTGCCTGACTATCAGGTTCCGGCCTGGGAAACGGTCTTGTTTGAAGCTCTCTGGGGGAGTTCCTGTACTGAATTATTTTCAGTTAACTTTGTGGCCTGTTTTTGCCAGGTACTTATGAATGTTCCTTCCATTGATATTGCTGATTTTGATTATAAGTTGCCGGATAGCCTGATCGCCCGGTTTCCACTTGAACAGCGTGATCAGTCGCGCCTGCTGGTTCTGCACCGCGACTCCGGCCGCGTTGAACATCGC
>CALMDN010000074.1 GCA_937864935.1 uncultured Bacteroidales bacterium | reverse complement strand
GTTGAAGGATACATGGTACCTTTAAAAATAACCGGATTGTGGGTACTGATATTCCCATGGTAGACTATACTGGAATCAATGCCGATTCCCTGTATCGCATTGTCCCACCAGCTCAGGATTTTTGCATCCCCGAGATGCTCCCCGTTAAAAGCAAACTTTTCAATTCCGATGTCCGACTGTATGGTCCTTTCGCCGTAAAGGTCACTCAAAGATACTTTCCCGTTAACACTTCCATTGAAGTCAATATCATATCGATCAAAAGCCAGATCTGAATTCGAGATGTCGAAATGATCGAGCCACAGGTTGAGTACATCATTTTTATTTTCAGAAACCTTACCTGAGCACCTAAGCTGCTGACCCTGTCCGCTGATGATGAGGTCATTCACCGATATGGCAGTTGAATCAATGATCAGGTCGTCTTTCTGATGAATGTTCCAGGGCTGGTTGTTGATAACGAGGTCAACCGTATCCAGCCCGATAAGAATCTGTGGAGCCCGGTTGAAAAGTACAGAACCACTGATGATGCCGCTGTTTCTCGTTGTTGTGTCTGTGTTCAGCCAGTTTATCCGGTAACGGATGCTGTCGCCCTGCATCACGGTAAGCAGATCAAAATTGTCTATTCCCATTCTTGACAGGTCATCAGGTGCTGGTTCTTTCCAGACCAGAGACGAAGACCCGGTATTAATCTGTAACAGTTTTCCGGCATTCTGGCCTTTGATATACCAGTTTTCGATCAGAACACCGTGGTAATAAATCCGCTTTGCTCCGCCGTTCAGCAGAATGGTTTCCGTGGCAGAATTGTAACTGCCAAAAAGGTTTGCTTCTCCGACCAGTTTTAATTCCGGTAAGAAAATCGCGGTGATCGCTTCTGTATTTTTTAAGCTGATATCGTACTCAAACAACTGCTCCTTATCTATTTTTTTGTTGCTGTAGGCCGACAGCTGCAGAGAAGGAATGTAGGTGCTGATGATGTTGGTTGCCGAGTTGTACAGGTCAGCGAAAGTAAATTTTCCGTGAAATCGCGCATTGAGGAAATCTGATTTCAGGTTCAGCGACTTCTTGCCAAATGGATCAATTCTGGTTTGGAGGGCAAATTCATCGAGATGATAGCTGAATGAATTTTCTTTATAAAAGGTGCTGTCAAAACTGATGGTCCCCAACAGGTTATCAATGTTTGTTCCGGTAAAGTTGAGATTCATCCTCGTTGAAAGGCACGAACTGCTGTCCCTGTCCCATAGGTTCAGTTTGCTCAGGTAGGCATTGTTGACTGTTGAGGTAAAGTTCATTCTGGGCAAGCTGTCAGTGAAATCAATCATTCCTCTGAAATCCAGATTGATCAGTTTGTCATTCAGGGTGAGCATGCCGTTAAACTGCCTGTTTCTGATGCCTCCTTCAATGCGGATGTTTCTGAAATCGTTGCCATACATTCCGAGACGGTGAACATCCGCACTCATTTCGGCACTGAAATCGCGGTAATCTGAAATACTTCCCTTAATTGACGAAGTAAAATCGAGCAGTCCGAAATCAGCAGCTTCCGGAAATGTCCGGTTGATCTGCCAGTTCTGCAAAGCCAGGTGCCCGTTGTAATCAATGGTTTTAGATTTCGACACCCTGAGGCTGAGATCGGTGATCAGGGTGCCAACCCCGGTACGGAAAGTGGCGGCAGATACAAAATCGTTGTAAAAACCGGTGAAATGTCCTTTAATCTGAATGGTTCCCAGCCTCCCGATCTCTGCCGGAAGGTCAAGGGTTTCTCCACCCGGCAGTAAAAAGGATTTCAGATCAGTGTAATCGGTGGTCAGGCGTTTTACTTTAAGATGAATAAATGTTTCCATAATATCGGGCAATCCATCCATACTGATGTTGCCCTCAAAGGCAGTGTTCTTGCCTGTCTGAAACGAAAAGGCTTTGGCTTTGAGCGATGAAACGGTCCCTTTGACCAGGCCCTTGAAAACAATGTCATTGTTCATGCCTTCTATTTCAGGGGCAAAATAAGTGATGTCTTTCAGATTCAGTTTCGAAGTGTTGAAATCACCGGTCATTCTTACACTGTCGATAAAATCGTTGTATGCATGAAAACCACTGTGTTCAAAAATCAGATTAAAGTCAAGATCACTGTCCGGGGTTCTGATTTTAAGCGCTGAAGCCCTGATTTCTGAAGGTTTAATGTTGATATCTGCACTCAAATCATTGAGTATAAAACCACTTTGTTCCTCCAGGGAGAGGCTTCTGATAACTGCGGTTATGCTATCGGTGCCGAAAGACAATTTCCTGACATCGAGGTTCAGGTTTCTGATGTTGATGTGATCGTAGTCAACACCCTGAAAAGTGCCGGCTTTAAGTTCATTGTTGTAATTGAACTCACAGTTCTTCAATCCTATTCCGGATATCCCTATTTTCCAGGGCGCAGATGCTTCCTTGCTTGTAGTAGTATCGGTACCCGAGAAATAGTCAAGAATGAAACTGTAATTCATCAGGCTGTCTGCCTTGTTAACCACCAGGTTGATTTTCGCATTCTTCAGGCTTACGGCGTAAATTCCGATAAAGTGCTGTTTCCGGTTAAATTTGCCTATATCGGTCCTGAATCTTTCCGCGCTCAGAATGTCCCTGCCCGATTTGTCTTTTATCACCAGATCTTCAAGCACAATATCCATAAACCACGAGATGTCGAGCCCCCCGATGCTGATGGTGGTACCCAGTTGCTCTGATAAGTACGCAGCAGCTTTCGCGGCCGCCCATGACTGAACGGCCGTTGTTCTGAATATGCCATAGATGCCGGTGAAAAGCATCAGCGACAATACCAGGAGGTAAGCAGCGATGTGAAGTGTCTTTTTAATACCTTTGCAGAATAAGTTAATCCCCGTCGTTTACCACGATGGATGAGTGCCATTGACGAATATACAAAGTTGCGAAAAAACAGCAATATCCATACAAATGGATGAATTTTGTGCAACTTTTACACCGAATCCAACTAAAAATCATGCCGGTTTACATACTTGGAATTGAATCGTCCTGTGATGATACCTCAGCCGCAGTTATCAGCAACGATGTCATTCTCTCAAATATTATCGCCAACCAGAAAGTACATGCAGCTTTCGGAGGAGTGGTTCCTGAGCTGGCCTCCAGGGCCCACCAGCAGAACATCATCCCGGGCATTCACGAAGCCATCAGGCAGGCAGGAATCCGGAAAACTGATCTTCAGGCCATAGCCTTCACCCGCGGACCCGGTTTGCT
>CALMDN010000073.1 GCA_937864935.1 uncultured Bacteroidales bacterium | reverse complement strand
ACACCATTTCGTCATCCTATCTTCTGGCGGCCATCGTGGTAATCGGAATCAGCTCATGGTTTCTGCTGAAGAAACGTCACCTTGTGTTTGCCAAACGCAGCATCGTACTGGCTGCAGTATTCGGGTTGGTTACCTCGCTCTTTACCATTCTTACCGGCGACTACAGTGCCAAAGTGATTGCCAAGCATCAGCCAATGAAGTTTGCTGCTTTCGAAGGTCTCTCGGTTGGTCAGCGCGGGGCACCCCTGGTTGCGCTCGGGATCGTTTCTTCATCGCCCGACGACCCCAACAACGAGAATGTAAAAGACTTTGCCTTCAAGATTGAAATCCCCAACTTCCTCTCCTACATGGCATTCCAGGACTTCGACGCCTTTATCCCCGGGGTAAAGGACCTGATGGAAGGCAACGAGGAGCACGGCATCATGTCAGCCACTGAGAAAATAGTCCGTGGCCGCCTGGCCATCAATGCCCTGGCTGAATACAAGGAAGCCAGAAAAGCCGGCAATGAGGTTCAGCAAGCCGAAGCAAAGAAAATCCTGGACGAAAACTTCCAATACTTCGGATACGGATATTTTGAGAACAACCCGCAAGGCCTGATCCCCAGCCTTCCCCTGACATTCTATAGTTTCCACATCATGGTGATGCTTGGATTCTGGTTTCTGGTATTCTTTGCCCTCATTCTGCTGCTGGTCTATAAAAACCGTATCTCTACTTCCCGGTTCTGGCTTCGCATCGCCATCCTCAACATCCCCCTGGCTTATCTCGCTTCCCAGTCGGGCTGGATCACCGCTGAAATGGGCCGTCAGCCCTGGGTTATTCAGGATCTCATGCCAACCATGGCCGCTGTTTCAAAACTCGACAGCAATGCCGTAGTGGTCACCTTTGTGCTTTTCGCACTCATTTTCACCACCCTGCTGATTGCAGAACTGAAAATTATGTTCAGACAAATTAAAAACGGACCAAAAGCTGGAGGAAATTAACATGTTCGAAACATTCTCAATACTTACACTGCAGCAATACTGGTGGGTAATCATCTCTGTCCTGGCCAGTCTGCTCGTTTTTCTCATGTTTGTGCAGGGTGGACAAACCCTTATCTATACCCTGGGTAAAACCTCTACCGAACAGTCGATGATTGTCAATACCCTGGGCCGGAAATGGGAGCTTACCTTTACCACACTGGTAACATTCGGCGGTGCATTCTTTGCCTCATTCCCCCTCTTCTACTCGACCAGCTTCGGAGGTGCCTACTGGGTTTGGATGGCCATTCTCTTTGCTTTTATTGTTCAGGCCATCTCCTATGAATACCGCAGCAAACCGGACAACTTTCTGGGTAAACGTACCTTCGAGATTTTCCTCTTCGCCAACGGAGCCCTGGCCACCATCCTGATCGGAACAGCCGTTGGTACCTTCTTCAACGGAAGTATGTTCTCGGTAGATAAAATGAACCTGACCCAAATCTACGACCCCGCCATCTCACGCTGGGAAACCCCTTTCCACGGACTGGAAGCCGTGCTCAACCCCCACAACGTGGCACTCGGCCTGGCTGTTTTCTTCCTGGCCAGAATCCTGGGGATTCTCTACATCGTGAACAGTGTGAAAGACGAAAATATCTTCAATCGCGCACAGAAACAGATGATTTACAATGCCGTACCTTTCCTGGTATTCTTCCTGTACTTCGTGGTTGCCCTGTTGCTGAAAGACGGTTTCGCCTACAGCCCGGGAACCGGTGAGGTCTTTATGGAACCATACAAATACCTGCACAACTTCATTCAGATGCCGATTGTACTGGTATTGTTCCTGGCGGGAGTTGTACTGGTGCTGGCGGGAATCGCGCTTTTCCTGTTCAAAAAAAGCATACGTGCCATCTGGTATACAGGACCCGGTACCATTCTTGCCGTGCTTGCCCTGTTTCTGGTTGCCGGACTCAACAACACCGCTTTTTATCCTTCAACCTTC
>CALMDN010000072.1 GCA_937864935.1 uncultured Bacteroidales bacterium | reverse complement strand
CATCATGAACAAAGGGGAGGCCGAAGCCGAAAAGCTTTTCAAATGGTGGCTCGACCTGTTCGGTGAGGATTATTATGTTGAATTACAGCGCCATGGCATCGCTGATCAGGACAAAGTGAATGAGGTGCTGGTTCGTTTTGCCCGCAAATACAATGTAAAAATCATAGCCACCAACGACACCCATTATGTTGAACAGGATTTTTACAATGCCCACGATATCCTGTTGTGTGTGAATACCGGTGAAAAGCAGAGCACGCCTTCATCAAAGGACTACAACGATGAGGAGTCATCGGTAAAAGGCAAGCGCTTTGCCTTCTACAACGATCAGTTTTATTTCAAAACCACTGCCGAGATGGAGAGTCTCTTCTCCGATCTGCCTGAATCCATTGACAATACCAACGAAATTGCCGGCAAGGTTGAACTCCTCAACCTGAAAAAGGACATCATGCTGCCGCATTTCGCGCTTCCACAGGGCTACAACGATCAGTTTGATTACCTGCGCGACCTCACCTACCAGGGGGCAAAGCGGCTTTATGGCGACATCAGCCCGCAGCTTGAAGAGCGGCTCTCCTTTGAGCTCGGAACCATCCGCAACATGGGATTTACCGGTTATTTTCTGATTGTGGGCGATTTTATCAAGGCAGGCCGCGACCTTGGGGTCTTCATCGGCCCGGGCAGGGGTTCTGCTGCCGGTTCGGTGGTGGCGTACTGCATCGGCATCACCAAGATCGACCCGATGAAGTACGGGCTGCTGTTTGAGCGTTTCCTGAATCCCGACCGCAAGAGCATGCCCGATATCGATACCGATTTCGACGACGAAGGCAGGCAGAAAGTAATTGATTATGTGGTTGATAAATATGGGCGTAACCAGGTAGCCCAGATTGTGACCTACGGTACCATGGCAGCCAAAAGCTCCATCAAGGATGTAGCCCGCGTGCTCGACCTGCCGCTCAATGAGGCCAATGCCCTGGCCAAACTGGTTCCCGACAAACCCGGCATCGAGCTCAAACGGGTGATGCTGGCTCCCATCGATGGTGAAAAGGGACTGAAAGACAAGGAGCAGCTTACCACAGAGGACATCGAAGATGTGAAGAAGCTGCGTGAAATAGCCAAAAGCACCGGGCTTCAGGCGGCTGTGCTCAAGGAAGCCATTGCCCTGGAAGGCTCAGTACGCAGCACCGGCATACACGCTGCGGGAATCATCATCGCACCTTCCGACCTCACTGAGATCATCCCGGTGCACACTTCAAAAGAAACCGACCTGCTTATCACCCAGTTTGAAGGCAAGGAGATTGAAAATGCAGGGGTGATCAAAATGGACTTCCTGGGGCTCAAAACCCTCACGATCATCCGCGATGCCCTCAGGATGATTGAAGAGAATCATGGGGTGAAGATTGAGATCGACGAAGTGCCGCTCGGCGACAAAAAAACCTTCGAGCTATATCAGCGTGGCGAGACCAACGGTACCTTCCAGTTTGAGTCGGCCAACATGCAGAAATACCTGCGCGAGCTGAAGCCCGATAAGTTTGAAGACCTCATCGCCATGAATGCCCTCTACAGGCCGGGGCCAATGGAGTACATCCCCAACTTCATCGCCCGCAAGTTCGGCCGCGAACCGGTGACTTATGATGTACCCGAGATGCAGGAATACCTCGAGGAAACCTATGGCATTACCGTTTACCAGGAGCAGGTGATGCTGCTTTCGCAGAAGCTGGCCAACTTTACCAAGGGTGACGCCGATACCCTGCGCAAAGCCATGGGGAAAAAGGACCTGAAAACCCTGGAGGAGAAGAAGAGCAAGTTTATGGAGGGCTGTGCAGCCAACAACCTCGACCTGAAGATATGCGAAAAAATATGGACCGACTGGCAGGCATTTGCACAGTATGCCTTCAACAAGTCGCACTCCACCTGCTATGCGTTTGTAGCATTTCAGACTGCCTGGCTCAAAGCCAATTATCCTCCGGAGTATATGGCATCGGTGCTCACCCACAACCTGAGCGACATCAAGAAAATCACCTTTTTCATTGATGAAACCCGCCGGATGGGCATTCCGGTTCTGAGTCCCGATGTAAACGAATCGGCCTACGACTTTGCCGTGAACAAGCGCGGTGAAATCCGTTTCGGTATGGGGGCGGTGAAAGGAGTGGGAGAGAATGCCGTAAGTGCCCTCATCGAAGAGCGCAAAGCCAACGGGCCCTATCTCAACATCTTTGACCTCACGCGAAGGGTTAACCTGCGCACTGTGAACCGGCGGAGCCTCGAGGCCCTGGCCATGGCCGGCGCCTTCGATACCTTTGAAGGGACCCACCGGGCACAGTTTTTCTACAAAGACAACGCCGATGGACTCACCTTTCTGGAGAAAGTACTCAAACATGCAGCAGACTATCAGGCGCAGAAATCGGGACTTCAGGCGAGCCTCTTTGGCGGGGCTTCCGACGCAGAGATGCCGGAGATCAGGATGCCCGTCTGTGATCCATGGACCAACCTTGAACAGCTGAAGAACGAGAAGGAAGTTACCGGCTTCTACATGTCGGGACATCCGCTCGACGACTATAAATATGAAATTGAAGCCTTCTGCCGGAACCAGGTTGCCGATATCCGCGAAGAAAACCTCAGCAGCATCCTGGGCCAGAAACTCACCCTGGCCGGGATTATCACCGCAGCCAGCCACCGCGTCTCCAAACAGAACAAGCCCTTCGGGTCCTTTACCCTCGAAGACTGGAACGACAGCGTGCAGCTGAATATGTTCTCGGAAGATTACCTCCGGAACAAGCACATGCTGGAGGAAGGGCTGGCCCTGATCTTATCCGGAACAGTTCAGAAACGTTTCCGCGATTCCGACCAGTATGAGTTTAAAATAGCTTCGATGAGCCTTCTTTCTGAATCCCTCGAAAAGATGACCAGCCGCATTACCCTGAGCATGAGTGCATACAGTGTCAGCAACGGACTGATTGACAACCTCAGGGAGGCTGTAATGGAAAACAAAGGCAACTGCCGGCTTGTTATTGATCTGCACGACGATGCTTCACGCCTGAACGTGAAACTGCAGTCGCGCCACAAAACAGAACCACGCAGGTTTATCGAAAAAGTGAGACAGTTACCTGAAATCAGTATCGCCCTTTCATAGATTTCGGGTAAATGGCCCCGTGAATGGCTTTCCTGTAAGATTTTACTGAAGTCAGCGGCAGCGATTGTGCTATTCAGGGCAAAGGAGACACAGTCTGCGGTCTTGCCGGCCTGAGACCGGGAAATGATGCAATGGCCTGGTCACGGTACACCAGGAAACTGTAGAATCAAACCACGCTGCTGGGGAACTGTTTTTATAAGTCTTTGTTCTTCAGTGACTTATTGGTAGGAAATTCCGGTGCTCAATCTTTTTTTATAAAAGATGAGGATGAACCCTGAAAGCATGGAAGACTTTAGAAATATTCGTTAATTTTGAACCCGATCACCAAATAGTTGAACTTAACACAAACAGTCATGGCACTTGAATTAACCGATGCTAATTTCGAAGAACTCGTTCTCAAATCCGACAAACCTGCAATTGTTGACCTCTGGGCTGAATGGTGCGGTCCCTGCCGCATGGTAGGCCCCCTGGTAGAAGAGATCAGCCGGGAGTACGAAGGCCGCGCCGTCGTCGGGAAACTGGATGTTGACAGCAATCCGGGTATCTCAGCAAAATATGGCATCCGGAATATCCCTACCATTTTGTTTTTCAAGAACGGAGAAATCGCCGACAAGCAGGTAGGTGCAGTTCCGAAATCGGTACTGGTTGGTAAACTGGAAAAACTGCTTTAATTCCAAAGGATAACCCAGGGGGGCTCCTGACTGCAGCAGCCCCCCTTTTTTCATGTATAATCCCCACGCAAAGTGCCCGTTACGATAGATCAGGCCCGTTTCGATGATTTCAGCCCGCTGGAGATCCTGGCCCGTCAGGTGGTTGAAGGCTTCATTACCGGACTGCACAAAAGCCCGTTTCATGGCTTTTCGGTTGAGTTTGCCGAACACAGGCTCTACAACCAGGGAGAATCGGTGAAGCACATCGACTGGAAGCTGTTTGGCCGTACCGATAAGATGTTTGTCAAACGCTATGAAGAAGAGACCAACCTGCGCTGTCAGATTGTGATTGACGGCAGTTCGTCGATGTTTTTCCCGATGAAGGATTCAGCCACGCCCGAAGCCGCCAACAAGATGGCGTTTTCGGTGTATTCGGCCGCAGCGGTGATGTTCCTGCTTCGTAAACAGCGTGATGCAGCCGGTCTCAGTGTATTCGACAGTGAAGTCAGCCTGCATACCGAGGCCCACAGCAATGCCGTTCACCTGAGGATGCTCTACAACCACCTTGAGCAGCTGCTCAACCCGCCAGCCGATGTCAGGGGCAAGACAACATCGGCAGCTGCAGCCCTTCACCAGATTGCCGACAACATTCACAAGCGTTCACTGGTAGTGATTTTCAGCGATATGCTCGACAGCAGCGCGGGGCAGGAAGAGCTGTTCCCCGCCTTGCAGCACCTGCGGCACAACAAGCATGAGGTCATCCTGTTTCATGTTTACGACAGGCAGAAGGAGCTGGAATTTGCCTACGACAACAAGCCCCTGCGCTTTGTCGACATGGAGTCGGGCGAGGAGCTGAAGGTAAAGCCTCACGAGGTGAGGGCCGGTTATCGCGAACGCATGCAGGCGTTTAAGTCAGCACTTGCCGTCCGTTGCGCCGGCTACCACATCGACCTGGTGGAAGCCGATATCAACCTGGGATACCAGCAGGTGTTGCTGCCCTACCTGTTGAAAAGGGTAAGGATGCATTGAGGTGAATTTCTAATATCCAATGTCCAATGTCCAATTTCCAAACAGGCTGCTGGTTTACTGGCCAGGGGAGGGGGCTTGCAGTCTGCTATAAAGTAGTCAGGTTTTTAATATCCAAAATCAGATTCACCTTATGTCTTAATTCTGACCTCTGTCTTCTTACTTTATCTCCATCTCTGCCCACTTTCTCACCATTTCCACTTCCTTTCGGATAACATAAGTTTCCGGCGCCGCCTGCCAGTTCTCCAATGTTTCCAAAACTTCCGGCGGCAGTTGCGACAGATCGTTCTGACTGAAATACAAATACAAGACCATTACCCGCAGCCAGTCCAAACGTTCATAGTTGTCGGCAGGTGCGGTGGTTTTGGTCAGGTAGTTCCCGAAGGATTGCAGCAGCAAGTCTTTTTGCGGTAAAGGCGGCACCAGCAGATTGAGCTTGCGCAGGGCCACAAACCGCGGCAGTTGCGGAATTATGGTGCGGTGGTTGAAGTAGCTATCAGGAATGTCAATAGTGATGGATTCTTCCTGAAAATTCACCCAGAGGTAAAGCGAATCAATGGGTTGCTGGGCATGTGAGTAGCCGCACAGCGCGATAAAGAATAGGAGTATGAGTA
>CALMDN010000071.1 GCA_937864935.1 uncultured Bacteroidales bacterium | reverse complement strand
CATGATGTTTAACTCCCTGAGAGTTTCAGCTATATGTATGGCTGAATTGTGGTTTTTGTCAGCATCACTGAGCAGTATCTGAGGCTTTCCGCAGGGTATCTTATAGGTTTCTTCGAAAATTATGCCATTGGTATTCTTTACCGCCAGACTTACATCGATGAAACGTCCGTTTGGTGCTGCCTCGTTCAGTTTTATGGGGAAGCTCAATTTATATGAACCGAAACCTTTCAGTTCTCCGATACTATCCTTTGGTTGACCAATCATCACCGCATAGGGAGAATCAAGTGAAAGTCTGGCAGTCAGTAAGCCAGCCGAAGCATTGCCTTTGTTGATCAGGGTGAAAGTGAGCGCTGCCTGTTCACCGGGATCTGCCGTATAATTCCCGCCGTCATCAAAGGTTGGTTCAAGTACATCAACCAATGGCAGATGGACCGGAAAGCTTTCAAATTTTTCTATCACACCGTTGCCGGTATTTACCGATAGTTTCACTTTCGTAAGCTGTGAAAAGCTGATGGTATCACTGATCAGAAGGCTGAAATTATTTTCGATAACAGCTGTTTGTCCTGGTTCAATTAAAGGTATCTGAACCGTTTGCCCGACCGCATTGGCATTGTTTGATGCTGAAACCAAACTTACGGTAAGATTCTCCATCGGGCTGCTGCCATGATTTTTTATTGCAGCTGTCAGGGACACCATTGAGCCGGGGAGAGGCTGAATATCTGGGTATTTCATATAAAGTGCAGCCTCCGGACCTGAAGTAACCACAAGGGTTTTTTCTGCAGTCACACGGTGGATATCGACTGCCTGAACAATCAGTTCACCACAGTAATGAGCCGGAGTCCCGGGTATTTCGAGTAAGCCTTCATCGCTGATTGAATATCCTTCAGGGATGTTAGAAGGACAAAAGCTCAGAATCTGCCCTTCAGGAATTTTCAGGCCGCTCCTGATACTGTAAAAGGTGGATTGGCGGGTGCCATTGCTTATTCCGGTCACCGGTTCATTCCATCCGGCAATTACCGATGGGCCGAAGTGAAACCGTATCTCCCCGTCGGGAAAAAGGGTTGCTGAGAACGTTGCATGACTGAGGTTCAAGCCATCGGAAATCTTCCAGTAAAAACTAACCTTTTCAGGTGTTGCAACAACCGAAAGCCTGTCACCCTCAGACCTGATTCCGAGATCATGCATCATAAAGGGAGCTACTGCACTCACCTGCCGGAGGTACAGATCATCGAACAGCAGATAAAAATAGGGCATATCCTGTTGTGAAAACATCAGGTATCCGTTAACATGCATATAAAGGGTATCGTAAGTCTGACCAAAATAGGGGAATTCAAATGGCAGGGCTACTGAGGCATAACCGGTGTGGGGATCTGAGGGCGTAAGTATGGTTCCGGTTTCTTCAATGAAGGATTCCATACCTTCAGTTTCATAATAAACGGGGTTAAGCCTCCATTTGTACGGGGCAGTTCCTCCGGAGGCCTCAAATTGTCTGGATCCCGGCTGACCGGGTTCAATCACCAACGGCTCTCCTGGTTGGATTGACAAAGGTTCAGAGACGGAGGGCAACACCACGGAAATGATGGTCTGCTCATTGTCCGAAATGGTAACCGGAGGACCTGACAGTGGATATTCTGTTGCATCTCCGTTGTGGTGGCTGATCACGGAAAACCAGAGTATTTTCCCATCGGCGCTTGAATCGGGGTCATCTTCATCAACGATAAGCATTATTCTGGAGCTTTTCCCCGGTTCAACATAGCTGAGCAAAGGTGTCAGATCAAGGCCGAATTCAAGGTTTCTGCCTTCAGGGGTTTTGTATCCTGATAAAGGATAATCCAACCCCTGATAATTAAACAGTGAATAAGAAAGTATGTGAGCCGGTATATATTGAGCTGTGTCACTGCTGATACCGGCAGAGACTTTTAACCGCCCCCTTTTGTTGTGATTCATTTTTATTCTGGCAGTAAGCAGGGGCGAATACGCTGTATCAGGGTATACTACAGTAACTGAATTGTTCCAGATGCCACCTTCCCCGTATTTGAGGGCAAGGGTTCTGTAAAGCAGATAACAGAAACCGGAATCAGCCCATTCGGTGCCGTAGGAATTCACAAATTTAAGTCCTCCGATTTCCCAGTCACACATATCGGTAATACCATCGCTGTTTATATCCAGGTGGTTGGTAAACTGCCCGTCGCCATTAACATCAAAACGTATCGAATCATTGTAGCCAACGATGGTAAGGGCATGGGTGGCCAGTGGCTCAAGTTCAATCTGAACTGTTTTTCCTGCTTCCGGAGTGCCGTCAGGCAGTGTATTTCCGTAATAGGGCGAACCTGCCATGTAATTGGCAACCCCGCCAGTTGGTGAGCCATCGAGGTGGTTGTGCAGCCAGTGTTTTAGGGTCAGCAGGCCCTCAGGATTGGCTACATAAATTGAACCGGCTGCTGAAATTCTGTTGTGCATAGCCTGAAAATACCCCTCATAGCCATCCATCCAGCGGTAAGTGTCATCTGCAATGGGGCCGTAAATGTCCTCTGTGGGGCATCCGGCATCGTACAAAATGTCGAAGGTGTGAAAGTAATTGACCCCCTCGCCGTAGTAAGGCTGGGTGCCATTCATAAAATTCCAGGTAAAATGGGAGGGATACAGGTTTGATGAGGTGTCGGATGCCAGGCCGCGCATGCGATTAATCTCATAGCAGAAATTGTAGGCAACCGAAGCTGCCTGCCCGCAACTGGCTCCTTCCTGGCGGAATACCGGCCTGAGCCATGGATAAACAGAGTTGTCAACCACAGCAGGTAATTCAATTGTCTTGATGGCTGCTGGTAAAGACAGTCTGGGGAAATCAGGAAATTGCTGTCCGGGATGAAGACTACGCTGCAGACCCTGCGATTGTCTGGTGATGTCTCTTTCTGAACGGGCAGCCCGTTGACAAAACCCATTCATGGAAAAAGCCACCAAAAGCACTATGTAAATTGTACGTTTCATTGATCTGGTTTCAGATAGCTTCCGGGAGAAGGTTAAAAGTGCCCCATAAAACTACTAAAAATCACGTTATTCGGATCGGATAAAATTATGCATTAGGATAAATGGTAAAAATCCCGGGAGATGCTTTTCAGGTGCAGAAGACGTATACACTGGTCAATGCCGTTTTAAAAGCTGATCAGGAACCGGCATACCTCACCCTGAGAATAGAAGCAGGGACACGAAAACCCGTATCCCTGCTTTTTATATGATTTCTGAAGGTCTGAATTTCAGCTGTGATTCATCCAAAAGTCTTTGTCTGATTAACAACGCTGAGAGCATAAGACAACTCAGATTCCGCCTCCGGAGCCTTCCTTAACTTTTGGAGCGCAGATTCTGGCAGACAAAAACTCTCTGTTCATGCGGGCGATATTGCTGATGGAAATTTCTTTCGGGCATTCAGCTTCGCAGGCACCCGTGTTGGTGCAGTTCCCAAAACCCAGATTGTCCATTTCGGCTACCATCGCCTGCACCCTTTCAGCAGCTTCGGTTCTTCCCTGGGGGAGAAGAGCAAACTGTGATACTTTGGCTGATACAAACAGCATCGCTGAAGCGTTTTTGCAGGCAGCAACACAGGCCCCGCAGCCAATACAGGCGGCTGCATCCATCGACAGGTCGGCGTTTACTTTTGAAACCGGGATGGCATTGGCATCGGGGACACCGCCTGTGTTAACCGAGACATAACCACCTGCCTGTATGATTTTATCGAAAGCTGAGCGGTCAACGATCAGGTCTTTCAATACAGGGAACGGCCTGGCCCTCCAGGGTTCAATGACAATGGTATCTCCGTCGTTGAACCTTCGCATGTGAAGTTGACAGGTAGTTACGGCCTTGTCGGGCCCATGCGGCCTCCCGTTGATGTACATACTGCAGGCACCGCAGATCCCTTCCCTGCAGTCGTGGTCGAAGGCAATTGTCTCCTT
>CALMDN010000070.1 GCA_937864935.1 uncultured Bacteroidales bacterium | reverse complement strand
CAGCCGGGCAAAAATCAAGCCTACAGCCAGTTCAAACAAGGCGATTATCCAGAAGGGGATCAGCTTGCCTGCAATGAACTGGTACTTTTTGATGGGTGTTACATTGATTTGCTCTATGGTGCCGATTTCCTTTTCCCTGACCACATTCATACCAGCCAGAAACATCCCTATGATGGTTACGAGCAGAACCAGGATTCCTGGCACCATGTAAGTCTTGTAATCCAATTCAGGATTGAACCAGAACGACCACTGAACCTCAGCAGCAGCGCCGGCATCCGGGCGGATGCTGGTGATAATTTCCTTGTTGTAATTGCTGAGGATGGATACAGTATACGCACTCATCAGTGAAGCGGCACTGCCATTGATGGCATCGTTGATTACCTGAACTTGTGCGGGATGTCCGCTGCTCAGGTTTTTCTCAAATCCCGGTAGCATTGAAATCATCTGATGGGCTTTTCCCTTCTGTATATATTCCAGGCCTGCCTGGTCGTCTGACCCATGACCAACTATGTGGTAGAAGGGGGATGATACGAAATGCTGTATCAGGCTTCTTGAACTTACAGTATTGTCATTATCAACAATATACAGATTGATTCGTTTGATCTCAAAGGTTACTGCGTAAGAAAGAACAAGCAACTGAACCACCGGAATTACAAAGATGATGGGCAGCATCATCCGGTTTCGGAATACCTGTAAAAACTCTTTCTGCACTATGTAGAAAATTATCCTCATGTTGTGGAAGGTATTTTAGGCAAGCCTGATTTTGAACTTTTTAACACTGACAAGAATAAACAGGGAAGTCATTACAATCAGTATCAGGGTTTCTTTCCAGAAATAGGCAAGCCCGGTTCCTTTCAGCATGATGGATTTGATGATCTGAATAAACCACCTCGGGGGCATCAGGGCACTGACCCACTGCAGGACTACAGGCATGTTTTCTATCGGGAAAATAAATCCTGACAACAGAATGGTGGGCAGCATCAGGGCAAACATCGACAGCATCATGGCTGTCTGCTGGTTGTTGCTTACAGTAGAAATGAGTATCCCCAGCGAAAGGGCCAGCACGATAAACAATATGCTTTCAGCCAGCAGCAGAACCACACTCCCGTTTACCGGAACTCCGAAAACAAAGTAACTCAGCAAGAGAATAGAAACTGCATTGATGAAAGAAAGCAGTACATAGGGGAGGACTTTACCCGCAACGATCTGTATAGGCTTCAGCGGGGAAACCAGCAAAACCTCCATCGTGCCCAGCTCTTTTTCACGGGCAATGGATATGGATGTCATCATGGCCGAAACCAGCATCAGCAATACTGTAATAATCCCCGGCACAAACATATAAACCCCGGCCAGTGCAGGATTGTACATCATGCGCACTTCCGGCACAATCACCGGTAGTCCCGGGTTGGTGTATAATGTCTGAAAATAGGTGTTGATAATTCCGTTGGCATAATTGACCACCAGGTTGGCCGTATTGGGGTCTGAAGCATCGGCAATAAGCTGAATGGAAGGTTTTTCGCCCCGTCCCAGCTTGCCGGCAAAATCATTTTCAAAAACCACCACCATTTTATTTTTTCCTTTCCGGAAGCTTTCCTCTATCTCGTTCTGCGAATACAGGACTTCGCCCTTCAGAAAGTAAGCAGAAGAAAACAGACTGTTCCGGATGGCAGTGGTCACTTCATCCTGAGCCGGATCAACCACCGAGACCTTCACATCCTTCACTTCATTTGTAATGGCAAATCCAAACAGCAGCACCTGTACCAGCGGCATCCCGAAAAGAATAATCATTGACCGGGTATCGCGGAAAATATGCAGAAATTCCTTTATAACGAATCGTTTCATCGGGGCATGGTTTAAAGATCGGTCTTCTGCTGTTATTCTTTGTTAACGGCTTTCCTGGCCAGTTTGATAAATACCTCGTTCATGCTTTGGGCATGATGAACTGCTTTGAGTTCAGCGGGTGTGCCCAGGGCTTCAATCCTTCCGTCAACCATAATCGAGATTCTGTTGCAGTATTCTGCTTCATCCATATAGTGGGTAGTTACAAAAACAGTTATACCGGAGGCTGCCGCCTGGTAAATCATTTCCCAGAATTGCCGGCGTGTAATGGGGTCAACTCCACCGGTGGGTTCATCCAGAAAAACGATTTCAGGAGAATGCATGATGGCAACTGAGAAGGCCAGTTTCTGCCTGATACCCAGCGGCAAAGAAGCAATGATGGTATCCCGGAGGTCGGTGATGTTTAGTCTACCGAGCATTTCTTCTGTTTTTTTCCGGATCTGATCACGGCTCATCCCGTAGATTCCCCCATAAAACCTGAAGTTCTCGGCAACACTCAGATCTTCGTACAACGAAAATCGCTGGCTCATATAACCGATGTGCTGTTTGATCTTTTCCGCCTGGGTAAAGACGTTGAAACCTGCTACTGTTATCTTTCCGGATGTTGGTTTCGAAAGTCCGCACAGAATGCGGATTGCAGTGGTTTTTCCGGCTCCGTTGGCCCCGAGAAAACCGAAAATTTCTCCTTTTTTTACATAAAAGGATAAGTTGTCGTTGGCTGTAAAACTCCCGAACCGCTTCACCAGATTCTGAGCCTCAATGGCGTATTCTGCAGTATTCATCGTCTTGCCTTCAGTTTGCTTGTTGTTCTTTGGTCAGGCGCATCAGGTCGATAAAACAGTCCTCAATGCCAGGATGTCCCGGGTTGACTTCTGCCTGAGGGTGACCATGTTCCCGGAGGTAGCTGAGCAGGTCATCCGCCGAAATCCGGCCAGGGTCAGCACTTACATGCACCGTTTCACCGAACATATCGGCATTGTGAACCTCCGGATGCTCCTTGAGCAGGTGGATCAGGTTGAGGGTATCGGTACTTTTTACCTCAAACAACTGCCATGGAAAGGCATTGGTTATAGCCTGAGGTGTATCGGTGGCAAGGATCTTTCCGTGTTGAATCAGCGCAACCCGGTCACAAAGCGTGGCTTCATCCATATACGGAGTGGCCACAACTATGGTAATCCCGTCTTTCTTCAGACGAATGAGCATTTCCCAGAATTCCCGCCTCGAAACAGCATCAACCCCCGTGGTGGGTTCATCCAGTACCAGCACCACCGGTTTGTGAATGAGGGCACACGAAAGAGCAAGTTTCTGTTTCATACCACCCGATAACTTACCAGCCTTGCGTTTGGCAAAGGGAGCAATCTGTTCGTAGATATCCCTGATCAGGTAATAGTTCTCCTGAATGTTGGCCTGAAAGATTCCCGCAAAAAACTGCAGGTTCTCCTCAACCGTTAAATCCTGATACAACGAAAACCTGCCCGGCATGTAGCCAAGAATCCTACGCAAGGCTTTGTAATCCTTCACAACATCGAGTCCGTCAACAACAGCTGTACCGGTGTCAGGAAGCAAAAGGGTTGTCAGAATACGGAAAAGAGAGGTTTTACCGGCCCCGTCAGGACCGATAAAACCAAAAATCTCACCTTTTTTTACTGAGAAGCTCAGTCCCTCAAGGGCTTTAACTCCTCCGTAACTCTTGCTGATAGAGGCGCATTCAATTGCGTATTCTGACGTTACCATGTTATTTCCTGATGTTTTCTTCTTTTGTCCAGACGGCAGTCTTCCCAAGACCCAT
>CALMDN010000069.1 GCA_937864935.1 uncultured Bacteroidales bacterium | reverse complement strand
AAACAGACACCTCCGGGATTAACCTCCCTGACAAGGGCAGCCAGATCGGTGAGGTATTGGGCATCACGGTTAGAATAAGCCCTGATCATCAGTAGCTGAGCAATCCGCTGATTGGTGCTCAGACTGTTCAGCACCGAATCAACCCAGAGCCCGGCTTCACCTTGCCGGAAATTCTGTCCGCTGACCGAAGATGGAAGGACCGGAATCAGAAAAAATGCTAACGTAATGATTTTAAGTAAATTGCCAAACTTTGTCAACTGAAACATAAAAAGGCCATGAGGGTGTATAAGGAACGCTCAAAGGTACGTGGATGTTTTTAATCGGCATAATTTTAGATCCGGTCATGAGCGGATATACAAAAAGCCCTATTTTTGAAGTGCAAACAATGAGTTTGTCAGTCAACTCTTTTGCTGTTTTTTGCTTGGGTTTCAGTCTCCGGCACAATAAAAGTCCGGTCAGTACGTCAGTATTATACAAATTGTTTACCGAATGAAAAAAACCATACTGCTTGCACTGATACTGGCCCCCTTTTTCGTTTTCCCGCAAACGGTCCTTCCCGGGGATCAGGGTGAACCGGTAAGCCGCATCCTGTTTTTGTTTGATGGCTCACAAAGCATGCTGGGCAAATGGCAGAGCGATGTCAAGATCAACATTGCCAAAAGGATGATGAGCAGTCTGATCGACAGTCTGAAATCATACAACAATCTGCAGATTGCACTCAGGGTATACGGGCACCAGAAACAATACCCTCCGGCTGACTGCCATGATACCAAACTGGAGGTCCCCTTTGCGGACAATAATTTTGATCTGGTAAAAAACCGCATCGAGAGCCTGACGCCCCGCGGAACGACTCCCCTGGCTTATGCCCTCGAACAGTCGGCCACTGATTTTCCACCCTGTACCAATTGCAGGAACATTATTATCCTCATCACCGATGGCATTGAAGAGTGCGGCGGGGACCCCTGTACCTCCTCGGTGCTTCTCCAGCAAAACGGTGTGGTTATGAAGCCGTTCATTATCGGCATCGGCCGTGATTTTAAAGATGCCTTCAACTGCGTGGGCACCTATTTTGATGCTGCCAGTGAGGTTTCATTCAAAAAAGCCCTGACCACCGTTATCAGTCAGGCACTGCATTCAACCACACTGCAGGTCAATTTACTGGATATAAACAACAAAGCATCGGAGACCAACGTAAACCTCACATTCTTCGATCACCTTACAGGTAAGGTGAAGTACAATTACATACATACCATGAATTCACGCGGGCTGCCCGACACCCTGGGGCTGGATCCGCTCATTACCTATGATCTGATTGTAAACACCCTGCCCCCAACCGGCATCGACAACATACAACTGGTTGCCGGGACCCACGTTACGGTATCGGTCAGTGCCCCGCAAGGCAACCTGAACCTGAAGATGGGGGCCAATGAAAAAATTGTAAAAAACCTTCAAACGATCGTCAGGCGGCATGGACAGCAGGAAACCATCAATGTACAGGCTTTCGGCGAAAACAAGAAGTACCTGTGCGGAAGTTATGACCTGGAAATACTCACCCTGCCGAGATTGTATATCGACGATGTGAAGATTATGCAAAGCCAGACCACGACCATTGATATACCATTGCCGGGTATTGTGGTAATCCGCAAAAGTGTAAACGGGTATGGCAGTCTTTACCTTGAGAAAAACGAATCGCTGGAATGGGTATATGACCTCAGGGAGAATGTGCTTCAGGAAACCCTGGTGCTTCAACCCGGCAATTACCGGGTAGTATACCGTTCAAAGAGTGCCCAGCGGGCAATCTATACAATAGAGAACACCTTTACCATCCTGCCCGGTGGAACCAGCAATGTAAACCTGTTTTCTTACTGAGGGTTCCCAGCAACACAAAGCAACTACAGGCAGCGGTATCTGCTGACGCTGAACATGCAGTAAGTAAACTCAGGCTGACTATCCGTTCCGGCTGATGGTTTCCAGCATAGGAATGTTCAGCAGCTCTATTTCGTCGCCCCTGATTACGATGAGTTCATCATCCTTAAAGGTCTTCAGAACCCTGATGGCACTTTCCTTTGTCATTCCCGATAAATCGGCCAGGTCCTGACGGGAAAGGCTGGTGATAAACGGGTTACTGTTGTATACCTTGGTTGAGAGATAGATGAGGGTATCCGCCATCCTTCCGGGAATCTGTTTCTGGGTAACACTGGCAATCTGTGTGATGAGGCTGATGGCCTGGCTGCTGATCTTCTTGATAAAGCTGTTGGCAAACTCAGGATTCGTTTTTACCAGATTCTGCAACACTTCGGTTTCAACCAGACAGGCTGAGGTATCTTCACAGGCGACCGCAGTATAATGATGCCGTTTATCCACATAGGCTCCCGGCACAAAAATATAATCCACCGGTTTAACAAAACCAATGATCAGCCTGCGGTCGTTTTCGCCTTCAATATAGAGTTTAACCAGTCCGGAAGTTATACAAACGAAATCATAGCAGGGAGAACCCTGTTTAAAAACGATCTCGCCGGCCCTGTAATGCATCGACACCCTGCACGATTCCACGCGACTGAGCTCTTCTTCACTCAGGTGGTCGAAGATATCTGATTTTGCTTTACAATGCAAACAACCGCCAATTGGTAATTTATTCATAATGAGTTTAGTTGGTAAACATCAGGTGAAAAATTGAGCGAAATTCAAGTAAAGAATCATTATAAATAAGGCTTCAGATCAATCAGAGTGATGATTTAAATCAATAAATAATCCACATAAATCACCATCAGAGGGCAAATATATCAA
>CALMDN010000068.1 GCA_937864935.1 uncultured Bacteroidales bacterium | reverse complement strand
CCACGGGCCAGGAGTGCAAAACTGAGAATTGCAGAAAGGAGGCCCAATGCCTAAAGCCCGCAACACCATCCATCAGAAGCCCAAAGCCCGTCAGGCAGGCAGGTTCAGCTTCAGGTCATTTACCACCATTAACCGCAAGCTGAAATCGGTAAAGCCAATCTCCTGGTCAATCCCTTCCAACCTGTTCTCCCGTGAGAATCTTGGGCGTCAGATCCCTTTTATCCTGTTTCTCACCTTTCTGGGCATACTGTATATCGCCAATTCATACAATGCAGAAAAGACCATTATTGAAATCGGCAGAACCAAACGGCAGATTGAAGAACTGAGGTTCTCCTATATCACCACCAAATCAGAGCTGATGTTCCACAGCAAACAATCTGCTGTAGCATCAAAACTCAGCAACAGCGGGGTAAAGGAATCACTGGTTCCTCCCGTAAAACTCTACATAAAAGCCAGGAATAAGAATGGATAACAGGCGCGACATATTGAAGAAGGTGTACCTTGTATACATTGCTGTTGCATTGCTTGGCGTTGCTGTGGTTGCCAAAGTATTTTACATACAGTTTGCTGAAGGTGAAGTATGGCGTGAAAAAGCCAAAGAGCTTTCGATCCGGTATGAGAAAATTGAAGCTGTAAGGGGGAACATTCTGGCCAACGACGGCAGCCTGCTTGCTGCCTCCATCCCGGTATTTGATCTCAGAATAGATGCCGGGAATACCCATTATAAGGATGATTTCTTTTATGAAAAGGTTGATTCGCTGGCCTGGCATCTGGCCGACCTTTTCAGGGATAAAACCAGTCAGGAATACAAACAGATGCTGGTGAAAGCCCGCAAAAACAACAACAGGTATCTTCTGCTCAAACGCAATATCTCCTATGTTGAGCTGAAGAAAGTAAGGAAGTTCCCGATTTTCAGGCTTGGAAAATACAAAGGTGGGCTTATTGCAGAAGCGCGCAACCGCCGTGAGCTGCCATTCCGCTGGCTGGCTTTCCGCACCATCGGATGGGACAAACCCGGGGAAGACAATGACATCGGACTGGAAGGTGCCTACAGTGAGATACTGGAAGGAGAAAGCGGCCGCAGACTGATGCAGCGGATTGGCAATGGGGCTTACCGTCCGCTGAATCAGGAAACCGAAATAGAACCACGCAACGGACATGACCTGCTCACCTCCATTGATATCAACATACAGGATGTCGCTGAAGATGCCCTGATGCGGCAGCTAATCGCCAATGAAGCCGATCATGGCTGTGCCGTGCTGATGGAGGTCAGTACCGGCTTCATCGTTGCCATCGCCAACCTCGGCAAAAACAAAGAAGGCGTATACGAGGAAAAATACAACTATGCCATAGGAGAAAGTTCCGAACCCGGTTCAACCTTTAAACTGGCTTCGCTGATGTGTGCCCTCGACGAAGGCCTGGTTAAGCTTACCGATACTGTTGACACACAGGGAGGCGCGGTAAGGTTTGCCAACCGGATTATGAAAGATTCACACGAGGGTGGTTATGGAAGGATCAGCGTTCAGCGGGCCTTTGAGCTCTCCTCCAATGTCGGCATATCAAAAGTGGTTCACAAAGCTTACCGCGACAAACCCGATCAGTTCATCAGCAAGCTTTACTCGATGAGGCTCAACGAAAAACTGGGTCTGGATATCCCCGGCGAGGGCTCCCCTTTTATAAAAGATACCAAACACCGCTACTGGTCAAAAGTATCGCTGCCCTGGATGTCGGTCGGCTACGAAGTGGCCATTACCCCGCTGCAGACCCTGGCCTTCTACAATGCCATTGCAAACAATGGCAAAATGGTTAAACCACAGTTTATCAAAGAGATACACCTTGCCGGGAAAACGATTCAGAAATTTGAACCGGTTGTTCTGAAGGAATCCATTGTTCAGAATCCGGAAACCCTGGCCAAAGTCAGAAACATGCTGGAAGGTGTGGTTGAGAGGGGAACTGCGACCAACCTGAGGAACCCGGTTTACAAAATAGCCGGTAAAACAGGAACAGCACAGATTGCCCAGCAGAATTCGGGATACAACAAATCGAACTACAAGGCCTCCTTTGTCGGCTATTTCCCGGCTGATAACCCTAAATACACCTGCATCGTGGTAATCAACAATCCCCGGAAGGGAGTGTACTATGGCGGCTCGATTGCAGGACCGGTATTCAGGGAAATTGCCGATAAGGTGTATGCCACCAGACTTGATCCGGTGAGAAGCAAGACCGATACGCTTGGGTCGGCTCCACCTTTAATGGCCTCCGGATATGCAAAAGATCTGGAAACCATTTTCCGGGAAACCAATGTGGTGTGGAAAGGAAGTTCACAGCAATACGAGTTTGCCAGCATGAATACTTCTGACAGCAGTATACAGATAAAACCGCTGGCAATTTCAGAAACCCAAATTCCCGATGTTACCGGCATGGGGGCCCGCGATGCGGTGTATCTGCTTGAAAATGCAGGGGTCAGGGTTCAGATAAAAGGAAAGGGACTGGTTAGAAAACAATCGCTGCCCGCTGGTGCAAAGGCAAGGCGGGGCAGTCAGTGTGTTATTGAATTGGGATAAAAAGCTGACAGGTGAAGACACTTCAGGAAATACTGTACAAATGCAGAATATCACGGGTTGTTGGTGATACTTCCACTGAAATATCAGCGGTGGTGTTCGATTCGCGCAAGGCTGTTCCGGGATGTGTCTTTGTGGCAGTCAAAGGAACGCAAACCGATGGGCATCAGTATATTGCACAGGTTGTAAAAGCCGGGGTAAGGGCTGTTGTGTGCGAGCAGATTCCCGATGAAACCGTTGAGGATGCCTGTTATGTTGAGGTTGCCGACAGCAGTGAAGCCCTTGGACGGATGGCGGCCAATTTCTATGATAATCCTTCCCTGACCATGAAACTGGTGGGGATCACCGGAACCAACGGGAAAACGACCATAGCCACCCTTTTGTACAAATTGTTTCTCAGCCTCGGATACAAGGCAGGACTGCTTTCCACGGTAAGAAACATGATCTACCTGACCGAAGTCGCTTCCACACACACCACCCCCGATGCCGTTGAGCTGAACCGGATGTTGCGGGAGATGGCAGACACCGGTTGCGAATACTGCTTTATGGAGGTAAGCTCACATGCGGTGGTCCAGAACAGGGTTGCCGGGCTGCAATTTACAGGAGCTGTGTTTACCAATCTCACCCACGATCACCTTGACTTTCACAAAACTTTCGATGCCTATCTGGCAGCCAAAAAGCAGCTGTTCGATCAACTGCCTGCCAATGCCTTTGCCCTCGTGAATACCGATGACCGGCACGGTAAAGTGATGGTTCAGAACACGAAAGCCGCCATCAGCACACTTGCCCTGAAAACAGAAGCCGACTTCCGGTGCCGGATCATTGAGAATCACTTTGAAGGATTGCTGCTGAACATCAACGGAACGGAGATCTGGTGCAGGCTGGTCGGAAATTTCAATGCCTACAACCTTCTCAGCATATATGCAGCCGCTACCCTGCTGGGGATCAACAAAGAGGAAGCCCTGACAGCCCTGAGTAAACTGGAGGCTGTGGATGGCCGGTTTGAATATTTCACCTCATACACCGGCATTACCGGCATTGTGGACTATGCACACACCCCGGATGCATTGCTGAATGTCATTGAAACCATCAACAGCATCCGGCAGGGCAACGGAAGGCTCATCACGGTTGCCGGTGCCGGAGGAGACCGCGACCGCACCAAACGTCCGAAAATGGCCTTCATCGCCACAGAAAACAGCAACCTTACCATACTGACATCCGACAATCCCAGAAGCGAAAACCCGGATGACATTCTGAAAGAAATGCTGGAAGGGGTTGCTGCTGACAAGAAAAGGAACTGTCTGGTCATCACCGACCGCAAAGAGGCCATAAAAACCGCCTGTACACTGGCTGCTCAGGGAGACATCATTCTGGTTGCCGGCAAGGGTCATGAAACCTATCAGGAAATCAAGGGAATAAAACACCATTTCGATGACAGGGAGGTGCTGAAGGAGTTTCTTCAGATCAACGCGAAACCGGGAACAGTGAATTAAAACAAGAGAGCCATGCTGTACTATTTATTCGATTTCCTTGACAAATACTACGACTTCCCCGGAGCCGGAATGTTTCAGTACATCTCGTTCAGGGCTGCTCTTGCTGTCATCACCTCGCTCACCATCTCCCTGCTTTTTGGTAAGTCGCTGATCAACTATCTGCGCAGGAAACAGGTTGGAGAAACCGTGCGCGACCTTGGTCTACAGGGACAGAAGGAGAAACAGGGTACCCCCACCATGGGTGGTCTGATCATTCTGGGGGCCATCATCATACCCACATTGCTGTTTGCCAAGCTCAACAACATTTACATCATACTCATTCTGGTTACAACCATCTGGCTTGGGTTTATCGGTTTTCTTGATGACTACATCAAAGTATTCCGGAACGACAAAAAAGGGCTTGCCGGCAAATTCAAGATTCTTGGTCAGATTGTTATCGGGATCATCGTAGGCTTCACCCTGTACTTTCATGATGGGGTGGTTATCCGGGAGAAGATCGCCCCCACCAGTTCGCGGTCAGTTTCAACCCTGAGTGAATTCGAAAGCACCTCAGATCACTCCAAGAAATTTTCCAGAATAAACAAGAAGTCAACCAAAACAACCATCCCGTTTTTCAAGAACAATGAATTTGACTATGCCATCCTGCTGAAGCCCTTTGGTGAAAAGGCCGCAGGTTATGCCTGGCTGATTTTTGTGCCTATAGTTATCCTGATCATCACTGCCATTTCCAACGGTGCCAATCTGACCGATGGGATCGACGGGCTGGCCACCGGAACTTCAGCCATCATCGGGGTTACCCTTGGCATTCTGGCCTGGGTATCGGGCAACATTGTTTTTGCCGACTACCTGAACATCATGTACCTGCCCAATACAGGCGAACTGACAATCTTCGTCAGTGCCTTTGTCGGGGCCTGTACCGGGTTTCTGTGGTACAACACCTTCCCGGCCCAGGTATTCATGGGTGACACCGGCTCACTGGCGCTGGGCGGTGTAATTGCTGTACTGGCAATCATGATACGTAAAGAATTGCTGCTTCCCATTCTTTGCGGAATCTTCATTGCTGAGAACCTCTCAGTGATCATACAGGTAAGCTATTTCAAAAGGACGAAGAAGAAGTACGGTGAGGGGCGGCGCATTTTCCTGATGTCTCCGCTGCATCACCATTTCCAGAAGCTCGGCTACGCTGAGCCGAAAATTGTACAGCGGTTTTTCATTGTAGGAATTATGCTGGCAGTAGCCACCATCATAACATTAAAGATTCGGTAAGATGCGATTAAACCCCGGAGTAGTGATCATGGGCGCCGGCGAAAGTGGAGCCGGCGCCGCACTACTTGCCAAGAGCAAGGGGTTGGGTGTGTTTGTATCTGATGGTGGCACCATCAGGGAGCAATACAGGCTGGAACTTGAATCACACGGTATTGCATTCGAGGAAGGCGGGCACACACCTGAAATCATCCTTTCAGCCGGACTGATTGTCAAGAGCCCCGGCATCCCCGACACTGTGCCGTTGATTGAACGTGCCAGACAGAATGGGATACAGGTGATTTCTGAAATTGAATTCGCCGCCCGCTACACCAATGCATACAAAATATGCATTACCGGAAGCAACGGGAAGACCACCACCACTCTGCTGATTTATCACATCCTGAAGACAGCCGGTCTGGATGTCTGTCTGGCCGGAAATGTCGGAAAGAGCTTTGCGCGGCAGCTGGCTGAGCAGGACCACGATTACTTCGTGATAGAACTCAGCAGTTTTCAGCTCGACGGAATGGTTGATTTCAAAGCCGAAACCGCCATTCTGCTCAACATCACGCCCGAGCATCTCGACCGCTATGATCACAGTTTTGAAAAATATGCCCGTTCCAAGATGCGGGTCATCAGGAATCAGACAACCGGTGATGCCTTTATCTGGTGCCTGGATGATGAAACCATTGCAAACCTGGCAGGAGAAAGAGAATTATTGCAGAACAACCTTCAGATAAGTCTTCAACACAGGGTTGAAAACGGAGCTTACACAGACGACAGGAAAATAGTATTCAATCTAAAAGGGGAAACATTTGATATGACATTAGAGGAACTTGCATTACAGGGCAAACACAACATTTACAATTCAATGGCCGCCGGTGTTGCCGCCAGGCTGATCGACATCAGGAAAGATACCATCAAGCAGTGTCTCTCTGATTTCAAGAATGTTGAACACCGCCTTGAGTTTGTAGCCAACATTCATGGCATTGAATTCATCAACGACTCAAAGGCAACCAACATCAATTCGGCCTGGTATGCCCTGGAGAGTCTCAATAAAAAGGTGATCTGGATAGCCGGCGGGGTAGACAAGGGAAACGATTATTCCAAACTCTGGGACATCGTTAAACAGAAGGTTAAAGCCATCGTTTGCCTCGGAATCGACAACGAAAAGCTGATTGATGCTTTCAAGGATAAAGTCGAGTTCATATCAGAGACCACCTCAGTGGAGGAAGCGGTGAACATGGCATACTACCTCGCCCGAAAAGGTGATGCGGTGCTGCTATCCCCGGCTTGCGCCAGCTTCGACCTTTTCGAGAACTACGAGGAACGTGGCCGCAAATTCAAACAGGCTGTGAAAGCGCTCTAACCCTTCCGATCCGATGAAAGCAATCCTGAACAACATAAAGGGAGACAAGGTTATCTGGGCCGTTGTGCTGATGCTGTCAGTTTTTTCGATACTGGCGGTGTACAGTTCCACCGGAACCCTTGCCTACCGAAAACATTCAGGAAACACCGAATACTATCTGCTCAAGCACATGAGCATCCTGATGCTGGGTTTTATACTGATGTATCTGGCCCATCAGGTTCCATACAAATACTATGCGCGGCTGTCGCAACTGGCCATCTTTGCCTCTATCCCCCTGCTGGCCTACACCTTGTTTTTCGGCACGAGCATGAATGAGGCGAGCCGGTGGTACACCCTGCCGCTCATCAACATGACCTTTCAGCCATCCGATTTCGCCAAGCTTGCCCTGATCATGTATGTTGCCCGCCTCCTTGCCAAAAAACAGGGTGAAATCGAAGACTTCAAAAAGGGATTCCTTTCGCTGATGATTCCGGTGGTGGTCATAACCGTGCTGATATTACCAGCCAACTTTTCCACGGCTGCCCTTATTTTTACCACCTGCCTTGTACTGATGTTTGTGGGGAGGGTCAGGTTCAGGTACATCGGCATTCTCGTACTGGTTGGCATAGCCAGTCTTGTGCTGCTGGTTACCATCGCTGTAAACTCACCGAAGCTTGGAGGTCGTATCGGAACCTGGCAGAGCCGCA
>CALMDN010000067.1 GCA_937864935.1 uncultured Bacteroidales bacterium | reverse complement strand
CTGCCTGTATGCTCAGGCAGACAGGCCTGCCTGACTGCGTCAAGCAGACAGGTTGATGGCCTTGGGTTTTGGCGTCAAGGCTTCTTTTACTTTAACCGGACAATAATGTTATGGAATGAGAAGAGTACAGCCTGATATCCTTGTTTTGTTATCAGGATTTTCAAGGCTAAACCGTGGTACAACAGCGCAGCGGAACCCCCTTCATATCTCAGGGAGCAATTCATGCTGCGGTTTAACGGTTCATTGCTATTACCCATCGTTAGAAAACAACCCTTCAGCAAGGAATAATTGGGATTCCTGTTATCACTGACTTAGCTTTGTATATAAATAAGCCGTTGTTATGTCGATACCTACCAGCCGGACCGGAACAGAAAATGCCCGCATTTTCATTGACCATTCGAAATGCACCTTGTGCGGTCATTGTGTTAAAGTTTGCAAGGATTTTTCCCTGATAATCAAGGACAAGAAACTCACCGTAAGTGACACCCCGCTTTTTGGCTGTATAGGCTGCGGTCAATGTGTCGCCGTTTGTCCGCACGATGCCATACTGGTTGAAGGCCGCACATTGAACCCTCAGGATTACAGTCCGGTCAGCCGGGAATCTCTTCCGGATTACGATCAGCTTTACCGCCTGGCGCTCAACAGACGAAGTATCCGTGATTTTAAAGACAAGCCAGTAGAGCAGGAGAAAATTGACAGGATACTTGCCCTGGCGGCTACAGCCCCCATGGGAATTCCTCCTTCGGATGTAGGAGTACTGGTAATCAGCGGCAAAGAAAAGGTAAGGCAGTTTTCTTTTGATTTTATCGGCCTGCTCAACCGCATGCGGTGGATGGTTTCTCCTGTTTCGCTGCAGCTGATGCGGATTTTCATGAAAAAGGATGACTTTCTCATGTTCAGGGCCTTTGTGGTTCCCCTGGTTTCGTTTTTTACCGGAGCAATGAAACGCGATGAAAACTACCTGCTTTACGATGCTCCCCTGGCGATGATGTTTTATGGCAATATGTCGGATCCGGCCGACCCCTATATCAATGCAACCTATGCCACCCTGGCTGCCGAATCAATGGGGCTCGGATCCTGCATGATCGGCAGTGTAGGACCTTTTCTGAAGAGCACGGGTAAACAATTCAGGGCCAAATACAGGCTTCCCGGAAAAATGCATGACTCCATAATCGTGATTTTCGGATACCCCCAGATGAAATACCATAAAACCATCAAAAGAAGTTTTATGAAGGTAGATTATTGCTGAAGGTGACAAGTTCCGGAATCATACCTGAGTCGTGATCATTGCCCGGGAAGGTTGCCGGATGGTTAACTTTCGTAGGTTCCTTTCTTCAGCAGATTCCCATTTGCCAGAACCCGCACACCCATGGCGAAAACATCCTGGATATTCCATTCTGCATCCAGCAGCAACAGATCGGCATCCAGTCCTTCAGCGATGTTGCCTTTTTTCTTCAGTTTCAGGATGCGGGCAGGGTTGGATGTGAGCACCTTCAGGGCAATTTCCGGTGCAATGTTTTCCTCGCGGATGGCATCACGGAGTTCGCGAAGGTTGGAGGCAGGTTTCCCGGTTTCCATTTTAATCAGTTCTCCGGTTACCGGATCGAAGCCGGGAAGTGAGCCGCAGGCATCGGAAGTGAAGGTGATGTGATCGGCCGGCACACCTGCATCCAGCAGCAGCCGCAGTGCCTTCGAGGGTTTGACCTCCTCATCCGGATAATAGGGGTAGGAGCTGGTGGTGATGTCGAGATACCCTTTCATTCCGTAGGTTTTCGCATCTTCAAAGATGTAATCGTTCCGGTTAATGTGGGTGGGGAGAAACTGCCTGAGGCTTAATTCGCTGGTCTCCACAACTTTGTATAATGGTCTGAAAGGGTCTTTCGCATCCCCCATGTGGATGTTCACGATGCCTGCCTTGCCTCCCAGCATTCCGGCTACCCTGGCGTGGGCAGTGATTCTGGTCAATTCTTCGGTTGAAGGCACCGATGAGCGGTGATCAGAAACAGCGACTTCACCGACCCCGATCACTTCATCAATCAGGGTAATGTCACGGGCATAGTCGCCGGTAATGGTGGGCGTTGGAACCTGATAGGCGCCGGTGTACATCCAGGCAGAAACGCCCTCTGCACGCAGGGCTTTCACTTTCATCAGCACACTTTCAACATTTCGGGTGATGCCATCGGTTCCCAGGCATCCAACCACGGTGGTAACACCGGCTGAAATCATATCACTCAGGAGCATTTCGGGTGTGCGGCTGGCCGGTCCGCCTTCACCACCCGCCCCCGCAATGTGCACATGGGCATCAATAAATCCAGGAACCAGAATAAGCCCTTCCGCATCAATTACTTTACAGGGAATGGTCTCCGGGATTTCCAGTTTATCCTGAATGATGGCAATGGTAGTGCCGGTCAGCAATACATCCTTTTTCCCCAGTCTTGCGGGGGAGAATACTTCAGCATTTTTGATGAGTGTAAGCATAAGATCAGCTTGTTTATGCAAACCTACACGAAATAAAAGCGCATCGCAAGCATCGTGCATTTTTTTGATGAATTAATCCGGGACTTCTGATACATTTTAAAAGGGTTTAAACAATAATTTAACACTGCAGCCTTCTGAATATCTTTGTATCAGGGAATAGTTTAAATTTGAGGTAAATTAATACTTATTTACTCTATGCAATCGTTTGCAGGTGTCAGGCTACCTACCATCTTCATTACCATTATTTTAGTATTTTATTCATTGCCAGTCGCCGCTCAGGGCACCCTGCTGATCGTGGGAGGAGGATCCGAGAAAAACGGAGTTAACAGCTGGAGTACACCGCCTTATCGCTGGGCCGTGGAAGGGAAAAGGGTCGCCATCATCGGCATGGAGACCGGGAGCCTGGCCCTTTACATGAAAAACCAGTGCGGGGCTGTCTTTGCAAAGGAATTTGCCCTCAGCACCTCTGCGCTTGCCAATGCCCAGGAGACCTATGATACACTCGTCACCTACGATGTTATCTTCTTTCGCGGCGGCGACCAATGGGACTATTACAACCTTTACCGGAACTCAAAAATTCAGGAAGCCGTTGAGATGAAATACAGTGAAGGAGGATGCATCGGGGGTACTTCTGCCGGAATGCACATTTTATCCTCCGTTGTTTTTACAGCTGAAAACGGGACCGTTTATCCGGATGAGTGTATCGAAAATCCAAACAATCAATATGTTACGCTTGCCTATGATTTCCTTGACCTGAAGCCGGGCTGGGTGTTCGATACCCATTTCTGTGAACGCGGCAGGTTTGGCCGCCTCACAGGATTTCTGGCCAACCATTTCTTTAACAGCAAAAGCGATATCACCGGTCTGGGAATGGATGACATGACCTGCATGACCATTGATGCCAGCGGGCTGGGAACCGTCTACGGTACGGGTTGTGCCAATATCTACAGGAGGAAGGGTGATTTCAGGCTGAATGGCACAAAACTACTGGCAGATTCCATTGAAGTGATTCAATTGCTGAAGGGCTGCACCTATGATTTTAACACCGGAACTGCTACGTTTGAAACCCTTGACCGGTCGGTGAATACCGGAGGACAGACAGAAACCGGGAATTATACAGTGCTGGCCAGTGGCGGCAACCTTTTGACTGACAACCTCAGCATGATCACCCACCTGGTGCAGGAATGCGGGAATGTGAGTGACCCAGTGCTGATACTCTCGGGCGACAATGCCCTGGCTGAATCGTTCCGGAACAAAATCACGGAGTCAGGTGCGTTGGCTGCAGAGATATTCAATCCAACCACAGCACTTGGCCAGGATGCAAGCCTTGCCGGAAAGATTTCAGGAGCTTCCAAGGTGTTGTTTCTGAAAAATAGCGAAACCTCTTTCAGGGAGTTTCTGACAAGTGACAACGGCATTCTGCTTTCTGCCAGACTTCGTTCGGATGAGATGATCAGTGCCTTTGCCGGAGAGGATGCCCGCTATGCCGGAAAAACAGTGGTGGGGAACTACCTCACGGAACTGGCCTCCTGGTATGCGGAAATGACCTTTTCGCCGGGGCTTGCCCTGCTTGGCAATACCGTAATCATGCCCCAAACCTTTCTCAACAGCGACATTTATGAGAATACTGCAACGGCTGTACCGTATGCCATGTCGCTCGATACCTTGAAATATGGCATCTGGCTTACCAACCACAGTTTTATGAAAATCAGTCCAATAAACGGAAATGTAACCTTGACAGGCTTTGGCAGTGCCCCGGTGATGCTGCTGGCAAACGCAGGTTCGCTGAGCGGATTTTCAACCCAGACCGGTACCGGAGGTTCCGGTGAAGCCAGGCAGGTTGCCGGCTTCGAAAAACTCAGCCTCAGCCTCATCGACGATACCAATCCTGTAATCCTTGGCAAGGCCTCGCCGGCGGTAATCCCCGGTCAGGATCCCGCTCAGGTGGTTCAGGTGCACCCCAACCCGGCCGGAAGTTTTATTTTCATGCCGATGCCGCAGGGAGCAGCGCAATGGCAGATTTCGGAGCCTTCAGGCAAACCTGTTCTTTCAGGAACAGGAAGTTCCGATCTGAACATCAGCACATTGTCACCGGGGATCTATTTCATTCATTGGACGGATGCACGCCATCGGCTTGTGGCGGTTTCAAAATTTGTAAAAAACTAACCATAGCAAAATGAACCGGAGAATTGTCATAATATTCAGCCTTATCCTCACCTCCTCTATATCCATGGCCCAGAACAGCAAGGGTAGTCTGGTCATCGTGGGTGGAGGGCTGGAACCCGATAACAAGGCAGTCTATTCCAGGCTGATTGAGCTGGCCGGTGGCCCTGAAAAGGCAGTTTTTGGTGTAATTCCCTCTGCCAGTGGCGTTCCGGTTCAGAGCTGGGTGAGCATCAGCAAAACCCTGAGGTCTTATGGCGTAAAAGAAGAGAATATCCATCTCATCAACATCGCGGTGATGGACGATGACAGCACGACCGATGCCGACGAATCGAAATGGGCCGGCAATGCACGCGACAAGCGGATTGCCCGCACTGTAAAGGCATGCAGCGGAATCTGGTTTACCGGTGGTGACCAGATGCGTACCATGGCTGCCCTTACGGGACCCGATGGCAACCCAACTCCGGTGCTGGAGGCGGTATGGGAAGTTTACAACAGGGGAGGGGTCATCGGCGGGAGCAGTGCCGGAGCCGCCATCATGAGCGAAGTCATGATTGGCAACGGAAGCAGCATGGGTGCCTTGCAGAAAGGCATCATCACCGACAACGGTCCTGACAATGAGGAAACAGATGCCCTTTTACTTTCGAGGGGATTGGGATTTTTCCCGGAAGGAATAGTAGATCAGCATTTTAACCAACGTGCACGCATTGCAAGGCTGGTTGTGGCACTCATGAATTCGCGGGAGAATTTCAGCCTGGCCTTTGGGGTGGATGAAAACACTGCCCTTATTTATGCGGGGCAAACCCGCAGTGTGGAGGTGGCCGGTGCCCATGGTGTGACCATGATTGACGCAACCAATGCCAGACTGGTGTATAAAAAAGGGTTACCCGAAATAACCAACCTCTCCCTCAGTTACTTTGAAAATGGCGACCGGCTGCTGCTTGAAAACAATGAATTGATTCCGGCACCGGGGAAAAAGGCAACCCGCGGCAATGAGTATTACAACAGGGAAAATCCGGTGCAAAGCGGCGTATTGTCAGCCAACGGATCTACCCTGAGGGATGTTATTACCATCAACCTGATCGACAACAAGGCGGCCGAAGGGATATCAAACCTCAGCTTTACCGGTAACGAACAGGCTTTCAGGCTTGGGTTCACCAAAAAGCCTGAAAGTCAGGGATATTATCTCGAAAATGCGCGGGAAGAAGATGAATATACCGTATGGGACATCCGGCTTGATATCATTCCGGTGACTGTAAAAGTGACTCCAATAGAATAACAAATCAACCAAACCAACCATTAAAATCAACGTTTATGAAGAAACCTTACATTCTGTTAATGGTATTCTTTCTGCTCACCGGCCAGCTGATGGCGCAGGAGATATCTGTCAGTGGGAAAGTTACCTCAGCAACCGACAAGCAACCCATACCAGGGGTTACGGTTGTTGTAAAGGGAACCAGCAAAGGAACCGTATCCGACATCAACGGGAACTATACGGTGGAAGTTCCTTCCAATGGTGTGCTTGTTTTTTCCTTTGTCGGGATGCAGAAGCAGGAGATTGCTGTAAATGGCCTCAAACAGATAAACCTGGAAATGGCCGAAGAGAAAATCGATCTTGGGGAGGTGGTAGTGATGGGCTATAACACCTCAAGCAAGAAGCTGATCACCGGTTCATTCGGGTTGGTGAAGGAGGATGAAATCAAAACCATTCCGCTACGTACACTCGATGGGGTGCTTCAGGGCAAAGCAGCCGGTATGACGGTTATGCAGAACTCGGGAACTCCCGGCGGACAGAATTCCATCAAAATCAGGGGAGGGAGCTCCATCAACGCCACCAACCAGCCCCTGATCATCATCGATGGTGTGCCGGCCATTACCGGCAGCTACGGCCAGATCGGATACAGTGGTCAGGAGATCGATGCCTTGTCAGACATCAATCCCAACGACATTGAACAGGTAACCATCCTGAAAGATGCTTCAGCGACCGCCATTTACGGGGCCAGGGCCTCGAACGGGGTAATCCTGATCACTACCAAAAAGGGAAACCAGCAGAAAACCAGTGTCAATGTGAATGCCTCTTACGGATGGCAGACATTGCCTGCCGAGCGCCTGCCTGAACTGATGAATGCAGCGCAGTGGAACGAATACAAGGGCACCAATGTGCAGGGAATTGATACCGACTGGATGAAGGAAATCCTGCAGGTAGCCCCAACCTCAAACACCGAACTTTCGCTCAGCAGCGGTAACGATAAAACCAGACTGTTCATTTCGGGCAATTATTACAACCAGGAGGGTACGGTAAAGGGTACCTCCTACGACCGCTACTCCGGCCGCCTGAATGTGGATCATAAGATTTTATCGAACCTGACCATTGGCGCGAATGTTTCGCTGAATTATTCGAAAAACC
>CALMDN010000066.1 GCA_937864935.1 uncultured Bacteroidales bacterium | reverse complement strand
TATCATATATTATTTGTATTGGCTGTTATTTCAACTATTCAATAACACAAATTTATATGAATTATTGTAACCAAAGAAAAGAAAAGAAATTTTTTCAGATTAAGAGACTGTTCAAAATTATTATTTCGATTTTCAACAGGCGGGTGTAACAATAACCTGGATAAAATGGACAAAATCCTGAAAAATTTATCTTTTAATTTACAAATTTTTCAGGATTTTGCCCTTGACTGTGATATTTTATTCGTAACCTGCCTGTTCATTGGGTTCCGTAAAATTTAAACAGCCTCTAAGACTTATGCCGGGTATATCTTCAGATTCTTTCGGGTAAATCAGATACATTCGTTCTACACTTCATCGGGTTTTTAATCCAACCAGTTCTTTGCAAAGAGTTTCGTAAGAAATAATTCCGTTGATAGCAGATTTCAGGCAACCCAAGCCCTATTTTTGTGTCTGATCTGTGACAAGGGAATGAATGCGGAGCGATGATAAATTAATAAAAGACTGTTTATCAGGTAATAAGCAGGCGCAATATGAGTTGTACCAACGATTTTCGGGGGTACTGTTCGGCATTTGCCTGCGCTATGTGCGCAACCGGGCAGAAGCAGAGGACCTGTTGCAGGAAGCTTTTATTAAGATCTTCAGTCGTCTTGATTCGTTTGGCTTCAAGGGTTCGTTTGAAGGTTGGCTCAAGCGCCTGGTGGTAAATCAGGCCATCAATTTCAGGCGCGACAGCCTGAAACAGCTGTTTTTCAGCACCCGGGCCGATCTCCCGGAAACAGAGAACGATGAGGAACCCGACACCGCTGATATGGTTTCCCTGCCGCAGCAGAAACTGCTTCAGATGGTTCAGTCGCTGCCCGATGGATATCGCCTGGTTTTCAACCTTTATGTTTTTGAAAACCTTTCGCATCAACAGATTGCCGGAATGCTCGACATCAGTGAAAATACATCAAAAACCCAGCTGATGAAAGCCCGGAAGAAACTTAAAATTATGGTAGAGGCCGAACTGGCCCAGCAACACATAAGCGTGAAGTCATGAAAGACGAACGAAACAACATTGACAAACTGTTCAGCGAAGGGCTGGGTGATTTCAGCCCTGCCCCACCTCCCGGAATGTGGGACCGCATAGAAACGGGGATGTCCGCAACGGAAAGCAGCAGACAAACCGGCTACTCACGGTCGGGAAAGATCATCCTGCCGATGATTGCCGTGGTATTCCTGGCAGGTATTGCCCTGCTGTGGATGCGACGTGATGGCCATCCCACCACCGAACCAACAGCGGCTTCAAAGGAAACAAGCAATTACAGGACAGCTGAACCTGAAACGAATGCCCCTTCAAACACCTCCACAACCGGATATGCAGTCAATCAGACAGAAGAAAGAAAAGGCAAAACCCTGATAGCAGCTTTGCCTGAGTCAGAATACGGCAATACCCTGAACAACCCTCAACCAGCGTCAGCCGGTGAAATCCCCCAGTCAGGCAACATTCCTGCCAGACAAAACGGCCTAGACCAGTACAGCACAAAAGAGGTTTCAACCGATAAAACCTACCCTGCAGTAGTGCAGCTTACCGCCTTACGCACCGATCTGATCAACCGACTGAGAACCCATCCTGCCAGTTTTACCGGAATGGATTATTCATCTGCATTCAACCTGCATTTCAGGGATGCCTTCCGACCCGATTTCAAACACCGCGGCAACATTCCGCTGCTCGGGGGAATTTACGGAACATGGAACATGATCTCTTATGGGAACAAGCATCACAAACAAAGCAGAAGCGCCGGTTTCAGCCTCTCAACCTTCAGGGGCGCCTGGCTGCTTGAGACCGGGGCAGAGATCAGCCTGAGCGACGACAATGGCCGCTATGTGGTCAACTACAATTCGTATGACAGCCTGGGATACTACAACAAGGTAGTATCTTTCAGTCCCGATCCGGCCAATCCCGGTACGGTGGTCTTTCAGACGAAGGTGGAGGGTGTGTACGACTCCATTGGTCATGCTTATGAAACCAACACGAAGCATCGCTACACCTATCTGCAGATACCCCTGATGGCCGGATACCAGCTATATGCCAACCGTTTGTTCAGCATCAGCATCAAGGCAGGTCCTGTTTTTTCGATGATGATAGGGTCGGACGAACCCTCTGCACAATTCAGCAATACTGCCGCCAGTCTCGAATCCATTGATAACCTCACGCCTTCGCGTGTTTCTGCCAACTGGCAACTGGCTGCAGCAGCCGGATTCGGACTGCATGTATCGCCCCGCCTCACCCTGCTGGCCGAACCGGTTTACAAAACCTATCTGCGCCCGGTATATCAGAACCAGCGCACCAGGCCTCAGAGTTTCGGGATCAAGGCAGGGCTGCTTTACAGATTCTAACTAAATAGTCCGTAAAAAATGAGAAACACGCTAAGACGCAAAGACGCAACGTATTGATAATTAATACTCTGCAAATCATTCCTTTAGCTATGGGAATGTGCTTAGTCAATAAGCTGATAAACAGTCTGTTAAAAAATTAACGGAATATAGTAACCAAGAGTTCTATGAAAAAAATACAATTAATACTGTTGATGCTGAGCATCCTTCTCTCATTGAATGTCAATGCGCAGGAAACAGTTTATGTGGCCGGACAGGTTACTGCAACAGAAACCGGATTTCCGGTGCCCGGGGCCGAAGTTTCTGTGGGACTGATTCCCGGACAGGCCCTCTTCTCAGCGTATACCAGCGAAAACGGATTTTATCAGATATCATTCCCCTCTGCCCTGTTTGATACGGCCGTGATCATGAACGTGTGGACCTACGACTGCAATGCCACCCTCCAATCTCATCCTTTTGTTGCTGATCCCGAAATTTTCTTCACCTTCGATTTCTCCATCTGCACGACCGGAAATCTTTGTCAGGCTGCCTTCTCTTTTGTCTATGAACCAAACAACACCCTCCGGCTTAACTTCATCAACCTGAGCTTTCCGGTAAACGAATCCATACGATGGATATGGGATTTTGGCGATGGAGATTTCTCTTTTGAACCGGATCCGGTTCACGAATATGTTGTTCCCGGTGTTTACAATGTATGTCTTACCATGACCGACTCTACCCTTGGCTGTACCAGCAACAGTTGCATTGAGGTCATTGCCGGTGAGGATCCCTGGGACTGCCAGGCTATGTACAGTTTTGATATACAAGGACTAACGACACAGTTTTACTATATGTCTATCGGCAATGCCGATCAGTTTTTCTGGGATTTCGGCGACGGAACGGCTTCACAGGAGCCGAATCCCCAGCATACCTGGGCGTATCCGGGCAGTTATCCTGTTTGTCTGAGCATCTTTGACTCATCAACCCAATGTTACGACACCTATTGTGAAACCATCACGCTTGGAGATACCCTGCCTGAATGCCATGCTGATTTTTCGTATGAAACGCTTGAGGGTAATACCCTGGCTTTTTACAATTCCTCTGTCGGAGCCATTGATCAGGTAATCTGGGATTTTGGCGACGGGTCTGCTTTCTCTCACGAGACTTCGCCTGTTCACACCTTCCCTCAGGCAGGGATATACAATGTATGTCTGGTTGTGATCAGCAATTTTTCCAACTGTCAGGATGTTCTGTGTTTGGAAATCACCGTGGGTGACACGGTTACTGAATGTCATGCCGGCTTTACCTATGTGGTTGATTCGGTGCCCGGTAACATCAACCACTATCAGTTCTTCGATGCCTCGGAGGGATCCAACATCAGCAGCTGGTACTGGGACATGGGTGATGGTTATCATTCCTGGGTAAGAAACCCGGAACACACCTTTGCAGAAAGCGGAACCTATCAGATTTGCCTGACGGTGAGCGGGCTGGGCAACGGGGGGTATTGCTCAGATACCTATTGTATAACCCTGACGACCCCGGCCTATTATAACCTTGGTGGACAGGTTTTTGCCGGGAATTTTCCCATCAACAATCCTGAACATACCGGAGATACGGCTGTGGTGAGGCTTTTCCGGAAAACCGGAAATCAATTGTCGGAAGTTGCTTCGGGGAAATTCCATGAATACGGCTACTATTTCTTCCTGGAGGTAATGGAAGGCAATTATGTGGTGCATGCCGAACTGAGTCCCGGATCCTCCGGCTATCAGGAATACATTCCGGGTTACACCGGAGAAACGCGCCGCTGGCAGCAGGCCGAAACCATCGTTCTGCTCACAGGAGATCAGTTTGAAGCGCATGTGAAAATGCCTGAAATGTCCCTTTCTGAATCGGGTCAGGGAGTCATTGAAGGGAGTGTTGTTTGTCTGGACAATGCCCCGTTTGATCCGGCTGACAGAATCGTATTTCTGAGCCGCGGCGGAAACATTGTGGCTTATACCCACACCAACACCAACGGAGCTTTTGCCTTTAACGGCCTGCCGCCTGACACCTATCAGCTGAGTGCTGAAATAGCTGGAATCTACAGCAACAGCATTGAGGTAAGCCTGACAGAATCGATCAGCCAGGTGCTTGGAAATCTGATAGAGGTATCTCATTCGGCTGTTTACGGGCTTGATTCACCTGAATCTGCAAATGCGGGGGCATTGGGTATCTGGCCAAATCCGGCTACTGATGCTTTAAAGCTAAGTTTCAGCATGAGGGAAGCCGGATATCTGATAACAGAAATCTACACTTCGCAGGGTATGCTTTGCTACCAGGAGAAAAACTGGTCATCAGGCGGAGACAACGCTACAGCGCTCAACACAGGAAACCTGAAAAAGGGAATCTACCTGATTGTGCTGAAGTCAGCAAACGGAACAGCCTTGTTTTCAGGAAGGTTTGTAAAAATCTGATCCTGACAGGCAACCATTGAATGGAATTGTGTCTTTATTACAGAAACTTATTTACATTTATCCAAAGTTCAACTTTCAAACCTATGAAACCGATCAGAAAACTACCCCTTACGCTGTTGATGCTGCTGCTTGGCATTGCGCTGACTTATGCACAACAGCCATTTGTTGTCCTCTCGGGACATGTAATCAATCAGCAAACCGGGTTGCCGATTCCCGGCCAGCCTGTTTTTATCGCACTTGACAGCCTGAATTATCCGGGATATTACAATCAGGTTAACACCAATGAAGCTGGATATTATACGGATAATGTTCCCTTTTCATCAAACTTACCAGGTTTTATAAATGTTTCAACCCCGGATTGCAACGGCACAATGGCGGTACAAACCGTTTGTATAGTGCCCGGAATACAGGAGCTGACCCTCGATTTTACGGTCTGTTCGCAAGGAACAGCGGGGTGTGTGGCCCAGTTCAGCTTTTTCCCGACCAGCGACGACAGAATGACCATGGCTTTTACCGACGAGAGTTTTACCGCTCCCGGCGCTGCAATTACCGGCTGGTTCTGGGATTTCGGTGATGGGAATACCTCTTC
>CALMDN010000065.1 GCA_937864935.1 uncultured Bacteroidales bacterium | reverse complement strand
CGTGCGATAGCAAAGCTGACGGCAAGGAAGCTTGCCTGGCTTACAGGATCGCTGACACTGTTTGCATTGATAGGTCTGATTGCCGGAGTGCTGATGCTCAGGGAGTTTCTGGTAAATATATTCTAACACTACATTGATGAAAATAATCACCTACAATGTGAACGGTGTGCGTTCAGCCATAGAGAAGGGCCTGATAACCTGGCTGATGCAGGAAAAGCCCGATGTGCTGTGCCTGCAGGAAACCAAAGCACAACCCGATCAGATACCTGAGGAAGAATTTCAGGCACTCGGTTATCATTGTCACTGGTTCTCAGCCGAAAAGAAAGGTTACAGCGGGGTTGGCCTGCTCAGCCTGAAGAAACCAGATCTGGTGGAAACCGGCATCGGCATCGACCGGTATGATGCTGAAGGACGCCTCATCAGGGCCGATTTTGGAGATCTGACGGTGGTGAGCGCCTACCATCCCTCCGGGACCACAGGTGATGAGCGACAGGCTTTCAAAATGGAATGGCTGGAAGACTTTTACGATTACGCCCACGATTTGCTTGAAGTACGGCCCAAACTCGTGTTGTCGGGCGATTATAACATCTGTCACCGCCCCATCGATATCCACGATCCGGTGCGCAATGCAAAGAACTCGGGATTCCTGCCCGAAGAAAGGGAGTGGATGGAGGATTTTCTGAACAGCGGATTTACCGACACTTTCAGGTATTTCAACAAGCATCCGCATCATTACACCTGGTGGAGTTACCGTGCCGGAGCTCGCAAACGCAACCTGGGCTGGCGCATCGACTACAATATGGTAAGTGAGGCAATGAACAGTTCCCTGACAGGTGCCTTTATTCTGCCTTCAGCAGTGCATTCCGATCACTGCCCGGCAGTGGTGGAACTCGATGCCTGAAAGCAAACCGGATCAGCCCCTGTTCAGACTGATCCGGAACAATGAAAATCGGGAAAAAGAAGCCAGACAGATTTCAGGAATGCCCTTTCTGCTTTAATGCAGGTATTTTCAGTTTGTGTTTACTGCAGGGATCAATCGCCTGACTGCAGAAATCTGCGGGTCAGCGCAGAAACGGTTAATCGTATTCCGGAAGTTCCACCTTACCGATGAAGAGAAGGGTATTGCTAAGTCGCTCGCGGATGGCAAAAACAAAGGGCCTGTCAATCACCGTTGGTTCCGGAAAGCTGGTTACTTCTATGCCGATGGTGGTTACAGCCGCTGCTTCTGTCCCTTCTTCGTTCACATCAACAAAGGTGTTCTGTTTTACAAAACTCACGAAGATATCATCGTCGGCAATTCCGGATAAATCAGCCAATTCAGGATTAAAAGCATCGGTCATGCCTAGGCTGTACAACTGATCGTTCAGGGTCTTTTCAAATTCAAACCTGAATTTAGGCATCACAATATCCAGCGACTGCTGACTGGTGTTGGCATCGAGTCCTGCAGTGACCGACTCCCACAGCTCCGGGGTGAAATCCCCGAGAAAATCGGTCATCGTACCACCAGGAAGGATCAACACCATGGAGAAATTCTGCTGTCCGTAATTCATTTCCAGCGCTGAACAGATGGCGTCATAGTAACTTCTGACCGGAATATTGCCTGACATCATCTCCTCTTCCGTTGCTGGTCCGTTCTCAGGCCTGAA
>CALMDN010000064.1 GCA_937864935.1 uncultured Bacteroidales bacterium | reverse complement strand
CCCGAAGCTGGCCGATCTGGGAGCCCGGTGGTTCGGTGAATGGCATTACCCGGCCGATCCAGAGAAGTCGAGACCCGCCATTGCCGGATTCAAAGGCGATGTTTACGAGGGACTGAAAGCCTGGGAACTGAACCCCGGAGAACTCCGCTTCGCAGATGCCCATCTCAGGATACTTTCAGGACTCTACGGCATACTGAAACCCACCGACCGTATGTTACCCTACCGTCTGGAGATGGCAACTCCCCTGCAGGGAAAGGATTACAACAGCCTGTATCAGTACTGGGGTGAACCGGTAACAAAGATTGTGAAACGGGATCTGAAAAAGACGGGAGACAAGGTCATCGTGAACCTCGCTTCGGATGAATATGCCAGGGTGGTTGACCTCAAAGCCATCGGGGCAAGAGTGGTTACACCGGTGTTTAAGGAATTCAGAAACGGAACATTCAGATTTATCAGCTACAACGGCAAGCGCGCCCGTGGCCTTATGACCCGATACATTATCAGCAACGCAGTTACCGACCCTGAACTGCTTAAATTATTCAATTACGAAGGCTACGAATACCTGGAGCAGCATTCCGGCCAGGATGAATGGCTGTTTGCCCGATAGAGGCAGAGAGCCTTTCCTTGTAAACATGGGGCCGGTGGCTGAGTGTTTTTCGAATTCAAAGATGATTCGGAGCAGGATGACGATTTCGAAAAATGTATCGAAGCCAAAGGACGCAGGTTATGGGGCCTGGAGCCTGGAGCGAGTCTGATGTTCGCGCGCTATTCCTGGAGCGCTTTGCCTCTGCTTTTGTCAGAAACCCCTTTGCTTATTAATTGTGAATCAGCGGCATAGATATATTTGCGAAGGAAATACCGTGCTGCCTGCGGTGCCAGTTTCTCAGACATTCCGGAAATTTTCCTGCAACAATGAAACAGAAAAGTACTTCTATGGTTTATTAGCGTTGAATTGATCAAAAATTTGAACCAGACTTAGATCCAGAATCAGCAATATGATGGAGAAAATAACACTCAAAACCTCGCTGGGAGAAATTGCAGTTTTCAGGTATGCTGATGTGCCACTGAGCACCCCGGTAATTTTTCTTCATGGCGTCTATTTTGACCACCACCTTTGGGACAAGCAGATTGCTGCAATCACTGACAGAACAGTAATGGCCATTGATATGCCTTTGCATGGTGAAAGCAATGTCAATATAAAAAACGGATGGAGCCTGTCTGATTGCGGGGATCTTTTACTGGAAATTCTGGACCAGTTGAAGATCGAACGCGTCATTGCCATCGGACATTCCTGGGGAAGCATGAGCATTGTCAGGGCTGCATCGAAAGATGCAGGTCGTTTTGCGGGTATCGGTTTGTGCAATATGCCTTTCAAAGCCTCCTCAGGAACAGAAAAGATACTGATCCGTTTGCAGCATATGGCAATGCCGTTCAGGAATTTCTACATGCAACAGGCAGGAAAAGCCCTGATGGGAAAAAACAGTCTGAAAATGCAGCCGGAATTGTTGCAGATATTGATAACATCCATGAAAAAAATGTCAGGCAAAGACATCAGATACACAGACAAAGCTGTCAGGATCGATGCAGAGGATGCCAGCAGTCTTTTGCGTTCACTGAAAGTACCTTCCATCGCTTTGGTCGGCAAGGAAGACTATGTAGGAATCCCTCCACTGGAGAGAATTGTGACTGTTGATGGTGGACATGTAAGCCCGATAGAAGTTCCGGACGAGGTTAACAGGATGATCAGGGAAATTACCGGAATGGTGAAATAACAAGGTCTTTGCAGGACTGTAAACGTTCAAATACCGGTTCTCCATCCTGTGTATACTTCCGGCAAGCATTGTCCTGGCTGAAGGATTGAGATTCCAACCATTAACATTATTATTGATAGTGCCTGGCTTAGGGCATATCCGTGCGCTCATCTCCGAGGATAGGCCTGATATACCCGGGCATCAGCCTGCGGCTGTGTGGTACACTTGAAATGGATTCGGATTTTTTGCAGAGCAACGGAATTAGCTGCGCTGACCCTTAAAGGGAAACTTCTTAGCTACTCAGATATCAGCCTGTGGCTGATTGGTGAATTAGAAACAGACATAGATCTGCTGTAATGAAACGGAATCAGCTGCGCTGATCCCAAAGGAGGCCTTATAACCACCCAGGCATCAGCCTGCGGCTGATGAACCTTTGAAAACTGTAAGGGACCTTTGATTTTGGAACGGGATTAGCTGCGCTGATCCCAAAAAGGGGGGGCTTCAAACCACCCAGGCATCAGCCTTCGGCTGATGTTTTTAATTTATTGGGTCTGAAATTCAGACGCGTCTGATTTCAGACCCAATAAATTAAAAATGCCCCGCCTTTGGGCGGGGCACCTGGGTGGTTTGGCGGAGAGAAAGGGATTCGAACCCTTGGTACCCGTAAGGATACAACGGTTTTCGAGACCGCCCCATTCGACCGCTCTGGCATCTCTCCGATGGTCGGGAGCGCAAAAGTAAATATTTTTAGCATATTAACACGACAACGTCTGAAGTTAAGGCTGATTTTTCACTATTTTCTGGTCTTGGAATGGCATTTCATTAACGGTATTTAGAGGGAGCCTGGTGTCGGCTTTGCGGCCACCAGGTCCCCTCTATTGGAAAATACATGGAAGTCACTGGTTTTCTTCTCCCGCATTTTGCGGAAGAAGAATCTGATAATTTTACCGGACATCAGTGCGTATTTTTAGGCAATGTGGCATAATTATTGAACATTTGCAGTCTTGTTAAGCACATTTTAACGAAATCATTAAATAAACCATTTCTTGGCTAAATATTTCCTCCATGAAAAAATCAGTTTCACTCATCGTGCTGGCCCTCCTTTTTGTTGCCGGGGCTGCAAGGGCACAGGACATCATCATGAAAAAGAACAAGGAACTGATCAAATGCAAAGTGAAGGAAATCGGGCTTGATGAAATTAAGTACAGCCTGCCTGACTATCCGGCCGATGTATTGATTTCTGTGGACAAAGATGACATTGATAAAATTGTCTTTGAGAACGGCAAGGAGATGGAATTTCAGCAGGTGATGTCGAATCCTGAAACCTATACTGACAACAAAAAGAACCTGTTGAAAATTGATTTCTTATCCCCCCTCACGGGAAATACCACTTTCGGTTATGAACGAAGCCTGCGGCCCGGAAGAAGCTACGAGGTCAATCTCGGCATTATCGGTCTCGGAATAGATGTTTCAGACCGAAACGCCGGGGGGGCCTTCGTAAAATTTGGCTATAAATTTATCAAAGACCCCGACTTTTACCTCAGGGGTATGCGGTATGCCCATATTCTCAAGGGAGGCTATTTCAAACCTGAAATTGCACTTGGTCTTTACGGACATGATGAGAATTATTATGATGATTATTACAACAACTACCAGAAGCGCGAATCTGTGTTTTCCGGAACGGTCCAGCTGGTGTTCGGCAAACAGTGGGTTTTTGACAATGCGTTTGCCGTAGATGTCTTTGCCGGCGTTGGCTATGGTTTTTCCAGCAATGATGGTTATCCTAACTACCATTTCGGGTACACCATCGCAGACAACAGTGTTCCCATTTCTTTCTCCTCGGGCCTGAAAATCGGATACTTGTTTAAATAGATTTTCGTTTTATTAAACAAGAGCCTGAACGCCCCGGAGGTAGCGGATATTCTGAAATTGTCAGTATCCGGTTCTGTTTATCCTCCTTAGAAAACTTATTTTTCTTAAAAGCCTGCTTCCCCATTCAACAGCAGTCCATTCGGCCTGCATACGTGAATCCTGTTTGTATTGCATTGATAGCATATATAATTGCGGTAAATCAATACTTGTTTAGAATTATTCTAAACTACCGGTAAACCACAACAAATTAAAACTTTTTTTGAACTATTTGGTTTGTTTGCGTAAATTCGCTCTAAAGAACACTGAACTAAGCCAATGACTTTTTGGTGCTTGTTTACTCTTTTTTGCAATCACTTTGACAAGTATCCGTATTTCTGACATAACCAGGTTATTCAGAAAAAACAAAAACTGAAGATAAGACCAAACAATACCACACATGATTCAAACCATTACCCTTTATCAAGTAATGTGCATTGAAACCAAAGTTAACAACCTCTGAAGGTTGGTTAACACAACAGGCAATCACCCATGGGCGGCTGCCTGATTTTTTTTAAATGTATTATTGAAGAAAGAGAAAATTTACAGCTACGGAATATGAACAAAACTGCAAGTAAATCCGGCTTCAGGCCTTCCGGTGTGATACTGGCTGTGCTGTTGACCATTGTTTTCTTTATTGGAAAAACCGGCAAGGTAAGTGCTCAGGATGAGGGCAAAAAACTTTTTGAAAAAAACTGTACAGTCTGCCACAAGCTGGGCGGTGGTAAACTTGTCGGCCCGGAACTGCTTGGTGTAACTGAAAGGCGCGACAGGGCCTGGCTGGTGAAATTTATCCGCAACTCGGATGAAATGATCAAATCAGGCGATCCGACGGCAGTGAAACTTTTTGAAGAGAACAACAAGGTTCCCATGCTTGCGTTTACACAGCTCTCCGACGCTGAAATCAGCAGCATCATCGATTACATCGAAAAATGGGAGCCTGAAAAAGAGAAGGTTTTCGCGGTTGATGTAAACAAAAAAGAAGGCTTCGCACATACCGAAGTTCTCAGGGGAGAAAGACTTTTCTACGGGCTCATTCCTTTCGAACAGGGCGGAACCACAGCCTGTGCCTCCTGTCACAATACAACAGCCAGCGATACCCTCAACTGGAACCCCTCAGCGAAAGAACTGGCGCTTTCGTTCATGAACCCCGACGGCATGAACATCTACAAATCGATGAGTGAACCAACCTCCGATGTTATGCAGAAAGCGCATGCTGAATATAAACTTACCGATCAGGAGGTTTTCTACATTGCTGCCTATCTTTCTGAATACCTGCATCATGGTGAAACCCCACACAAAACATTTCCGGTAAAACTGATGCTCTTCATCCTGTTTGCCGTGCTGATGACCCTGGCGCTGGTTGACCTGATTTTTACAAGGATCATCAAATACAAAGTGATCCATTTCGTGATCATCCTTGCCGGACTTGCCGTACATCTTAACCTCGCAGTGGTAGAGGCCCAGGCTCTGAGCCGTACCAAGGATTATGCGCCGGACCAGCCCATCAAATTCTCGCATAAAATACATGCAGGTGACAACAAAACGGATTGTAAATACTGCCACTCCATTGCTGATTACAGCAAATCAGCCGGAATTCCTTCAAACAATGTCTGCCTCAACTGTCATAAAGTAGTATTGTCAGGAAGAAACTCAGGCAAATTTGAAATAAACAAGATCCATCAGGCCGAGAAATCCGGCAAACCCATTGAATGGATCCGCATCCACAACCTTCCCGAACATGTCTTCTTCAGCCATGCCCAGCATGTGAATGCAGGGAAAATAGCCTGCGAAACCTGTCACGGTGCCGTTGCTGAGATGGACATTATGAAACAGGAAAATGACCTCTCCATGGGATGGTGTATCAACTGTCACCGCGATACCAAAGTAAACTTCAAAGACAACAAGTACTATTCAACCTACCTGAAACTTCACGAAGAACTGAAGTCCGGAAAAATTGACTCGGTAACAGTGGAGAATATCGGCGGACTTGATTGTATGAAATGTCACTATTAAAAAACTGGCAGGGCGATTAACCCGTCACCAGAGTACCCATAAGTCTGCAAACCAACCAATGATAATTGATTAAAGCATCCAAATAAAAGCCGTTTTAAATGGAAAAGAAATACTGGAAAAGCCCTGAGCAGCTGATCAACAAGGCAGAGCAACCCTACGATGAACAGATTATCCCTGAAGGCAAGAACCTTCTGGATCTCATCGATGAGGAAATTGCCCAAAAACCAACATCAAGAAGAAATTTCCTGAAGTTTTTCGGGTTCAGTTTTGCAACAGCCGCCATTGCCAGCAGTTGTGAGAATCCTGTAAAAAAAGCCATACCCTACCTGAACAAGCCTGAGGATGTTACCCCGGGAATGGCCAGCCACTATGCTTCTACCTACTTCGATGGAAATGAATACAACAGTATTCTGGTAAAAGTCAGGGATGGAAGGCCGATAAAAATTGAAGGAAACACCTTATCCGGGGTAACCCGGGGCGGTACCACAGCCAGGGTTCAGGCCGCAGTGCTCAGCCTTTATG
>CALMDN010000063.1 GCA_937864935.1 uncultured Bacteroidales bacterium | reverse complement strand
ACCCGTACCCAGTTTCCGGAAAACAACAACAGACGGGGATTAGGCTTTGATAAACCGGCACCCGCCAGCCAACCGGGGCCAACCTGTAGTCTGGTCTCTCCGGACAGTTTCGGGCATACCGGCTTTACCGGAACCTATGCCTGGGCGGATCCCGATTCCGGCCTTGTTTATGTTTTTCTGAGCAACAGGGTTTATCCCGATGCCGGAAACAATAAAATTACCCGGATGGACATCCGGACCAGAATCCAGGAAATCATTTACCGCTCTATAACAGAATGACCGGCAGGCAGGGTAAATAAGCTCCACGGCTGTGCAGCCTGACATCCGGTGATCAAAAGAGCGGGAGAAAATTTGAGAACTTTAAATCACCCGGCATTGAACTGACCTGTGGCAGGATTGTTTTATCCCCGGAATATTAACCCATCAATATAAAACTGAATTATGTCAAAAATCACATTGAAAGGAAATGAAATCAACACCGTGGGAACACTTCCGGCTGTTGGCAGTGTTGCTCCGGCATTTAATCTGGTTAAATCTGACCTGAGTGCTGCAACCCTTGATGAATTTAAAGGCAAGAAACTGGTGATCAATATCTTTCCCAGTCTTGATACCGGTGTTTGTGCGGCTTCTGTCCGCCATTTTAATGCAGCAGCTTCAAAACTCGAGAACACGGTTGTGCTGTGTGTTTCAAAAGACCTTCCTTTTGCCCACAGTCGTTTCTGCGTTGCTGAAGGATTGCAGAATGTAGTTACCGCTTCTGATTTCAGGGGAAGTGCTTTCGGAACCGATTATGGCGTAACCATCGCTGATGGTCCCCTGGCAGGATTGCATTCAAGGGCTGTGGTCGTTGTGAACGAGCAGGGCGTTGTCACTTACACCGAACAGGTGCCTGAAATCGTTCAGGAGCCAGATTATGATGCAGCACTGAAAGCCCTCTGATTTAAGTACAGCGGATTCTCACCGGAAAATCCATTCATACAGTCCTTCCCCGTTAAAGTCCGCTTTAAGGGGAAGGATTTGTTTTAATGATGGTGACGCTCGTTTGCGGCGGGGCTGCCAGGCTGCAGGAATTTCCCGCAGAAAAAGGATCCTGATGGGATGTAAGATTCAGTCAGGCTTCATCTTTGGCCATTCGGGCAAGGCTCAGAGAGCCCTCATCTTGTTTCCTTTCGCATCATGGGTAACTTCGGCCAGTCCGAGTGCCTCGAGCAGCGGTGGTATATACATGCCGAATCTTCCGCGCAAACCTTTTTTAAGTCCATACCAGCCACCGGCAGGATTGCTTTCTGAACGTCCCCATGCTTCAACAGTGCCTTCTTTGGCAGGTTTCTGTTCATCGGCACTTCCGAGTTCCATCCAGTCTCCATGCGACTTCAGCATTTGGCGAAGGTCTTCGATACAGTCAATGTTGTAGAGCAGAACTGTTTTTCCAACGGTGCAAAGCAGCACCTCTTTTCCGTCTTTGACTTCGGTGTGCATGGTGTATTCACTGCTCAGGGGAGGTGTTTTCAACACCAGCGGATGTTCTTTGGTTCCAATGTTGTATTTCATAATAAAGCAAATCGGATGGTTAATACTACTCAGCATCGTTTCTGAGGTCCTGCGCAGGCTCTGCTGCAACCCAAATAGCATTTGTCAGGCGAAGCAAAGGGTGCTTTCACAGGACCCGGTATTGGATCAATCATCAGCAAAAGTTGCTGAAGTCATGTTCAGCCATTTTGTCGCAGCGCTTACCTGTTGCTGTGTCTCAGGGTTCTCCGGTGATCAGGAGTCACAAAACGATGAATGTTTTTGAAAACAGGTCATTCCCGT
>CALMDN010000062.1 GCA_937864935.1 uncultured Bacteroidales bacterium | reverse complement strand
GAGCTATATGGACCAGGAGACCCGGATGTACGATGCCATCAACAACCTGTCAAATTCACGCATCAGCCTCGAACAGCTGCGGTATACACGCCAGAAGGAAATCATTCAGCTGCAGTACGAAATCGATAAGATCAAAACTGACTTCGCACGCAAGGAGCAGTTTTTTAAAGACAAGCTTATTTCGTTAAAGGAATTTGAAGATGCAAAACGGGATTTTGATTATTCCCTCAAACAGCTTCAGATTACCCTTAATTTAAGAAAACTGGATTCCATTTCTGGGGTAGCCCAGGGTGCCCAGATCAGTTCTTCCATGGAAAGGATGCGCAACAACCTGTCGTTACTCAAGCGCAACATGGACAACATGACCATCAAGTCGCCGGCCGATGGTAAACTGAGCTCCTTCATCGTGGATATCGGACAAACCAAAAGTGCAGGTGAACACCTGGGCCAGATTGACCTGATGGATGGATTCAAACTGAGAGCAGGCATCGATGAAAGGTACATCAGCAGGGTATTCACCGGCCAGAAAGCCGAATTCGATCTGGGTGGAAAAGCCTTCAGTCTTCAGATCAGTAAAATCTATACCGATGTGGTTAATGGCTCCTTTCAGGTGGATCTTACCTTCGACGGGGCAGAGCCTGAGGGGATTAAGAGAGGGCAGACCATGCAGCTCAGGTTGCAGTTTTCAGGAGCCAACGATGCACTTATCATCAAAAGAGGAGGATTTTTTCAGGAAACCGGGGGAAACTGGATTTACGTGCTTGATCCTTCAGGCAGCTATGCCACCAAACGCAGCATAAGAATCGGGCGTCAGAATACCAGCCATTACGAAGTACTGGAAGGACTGCAGCCCGGTGAACAGGTGATCGTTTCAAGTTACGACACCTTTGGGGATAAGGAAAAACTCATCATTTCAGAATAATTTTCAGTCATTCATTACCTAAAAACCACGACAATGATCAGAACCGTTAACCTAAACAAGATATTCAGGACCGACGAGGTGGAAACCACTGCGCTCAATAAGGTTTCATTCGAAGTCAGAAAAGGCGAGTTTGTTGCCATCATGGGACCTTCGGGCTGTGGAAAATCAACACTGCTCAACATCCTCGGATTGCTCGACAATCCCACCGATGGTGAATACTATTTCCTGAACACAGAAGTTTCACAATTCACCGAAAAGCAAAGGGCCAACACCCGCAAGCAGAACATCGGATTTGTTTTTCAGAACTTTAACCTCATCGATGAGCTCAATGTCTACGAAAACGTTGAGTTGCCGCTTATTTACCTCGGCATGTCCGCAGCTGAGCGTAAAAAAAGGGTAGAGTCGGCCCTGGAGCAGATGCAGATTACCCACAGGCGCAAACATTTTCCCCTGCAATTGTCGGGCGGTCAGCAACAAAGGGTTGCTGTTGCCAGGGCGGTTGTTGCAACACCCCACCTCATTCTTGCCGATGAGCCAACCGGTAATCTTGATTCAGCGCATGGCGAGGAAGTGATGAATCTGCTGGCTTCGTTGAATCAGGGAGGAACCACCATCATTATGGTTACCCACTCACAGCGTGATGCTGAATATGCACAGCGGATTGTGAGGCTCTTCGACGGACAGATTATCAACGAAAACATCAAGGCGGGTGTGACCGAACTTCCGATAATCTGATTGGTTGTAACTGCAGCATTAACGATCTGGCAAAAAGGCTATCATGTTCTCAAACTATCTGACCACCGCTCTGCGCAACCTGCTTCGCCAGAAATCCTATACACTGATCAATCTTTTCGGGCTTTCAGTAGGAATTGCTGCGTTTCTGCTGATCGCCCTCTATGTTCAGCACGAAACTGGGTTCGACACCCACCTGGAACACCGCAACAGCATCTACAGGGTTGTTGAGGTACAGAATGAGCCTGGTGTCGGTGAACAGCATGTAGCCATTACCATGGGGCCTTTGGCTGCGGCAATGAAGGCTGATTTTCCTCAGGTGACCGAAGTGGTGCGATTTATGCCCGGTTTTGATATTCCGGTGGTGAACTTCGGGGATAAGCACTTTATCGAACGGAACCTCTATTATGCCGACCCTTCTGTAATCTCAGTATTTGGTATCACCCTGAAGCAGGGCAATCCATCGGTTGCACTCTCCGAGCCTATGTCGGTGGTTATGTCTGAGAAAGCAGCGATCAAATACTTCGGGTCTGTAAAACATGCCCTGGGAAAAACCATG